>JAZUKY010000062.1:0-10823 GCA_045643525.1 Candidatus Enterousia sp.
CATTTAATTTTAAATCTGAAATCGCAGCTAATAGTCCAACCAATTTTTTATTGCGTTCCGGAACAGTGGCCCCTAATTTATTTGCATTAACATCAATATCATCAAACAGGCCACGAAAATCATCTTCGGATTCTGTACCACGGGCAGAATTTTCAATATTTTTAAATATATTATCCAATGTTTCATTTAATTTTTCATCCGCCCCTGCCCGTTTTTGAACATTTGTAAATAATTGCGACGGTAATATAAAAAATCCATATGTATTTACTATATCGGCACGCCCGTTTTCGGCATCCGCATCTGATAATTTTGCATAACTAAATTGGGAATTACCCGCCAAACGTTCGCCACGATCAATATCAAATGCCAAGCGTTCGGAAATATAACGAAAAAATAACATTCCCAAAACGTATGCCTTAAAATCCCAACCATCAACACTGCCCCGCAGATCGTTCGCAATTTTCCAAATAATACGATGTAATTCGGCGCGTTCCGTTTCTTTTGACATAAAACATCCCCCATTTGTGCGTTAAAAAAGACCGTCCAAATGGGCGGTCGGGGTGTTCGAAAAATCAATCAATTAGTGATCCCATTGGTTTTTAGCATTCACCTGAACATATACCAATGGCACCCCGACCAAAAAAATGGCCAGGGATGAAGTACAGTGCCAAAGCACCGAAAACATCAGATAACGATGCTTTCGCACCGAATTGATTAGGCTTTTCGACGGCCCGAACCAAATGTCCCCATCCGGTTCTTTGCGTAAAAACGCAATTGCATTTTTATGCATTGCCAAAATAATAACAAATAATTGGTTATATATGCAACAAAGAACTGTGTAAAACATACGATGATGTTAACTGTGTAATAAAACACCGCATAATTATCCAAATAATCGTTCCACAATCGGATAAATAATAATTATGACAAATTATACCTTATTAAAAAATCCGTATTTAAATACGGATTTTTTAATATAATATTTATCATCGTTTTTTCTGATTATTTAAATTAATTATTTCATTCTTTTTATTTTTCGCATTTTGAACCGTGTATTCCGTTCCATAATCACTAATTTGTTCAAATTTTAAGTTATTCCCCTTTTTAACATTTGTCGCATAATCCAAAACCAAATCTTTACATTTTACACCATCTTGAATTTCAATATCATTTGATCCTGTTAAATCAATAACGTTTATTCGTGCATCATTTTTTATTTTTATTTTTTGCCCGTCTTTTATTATCAATTCATCGCAAACCAAATTTTCTGGGGTTTCAAAATTTTCCATATGCGGTAATATCAAATAACGAATTTTCATATCCTTTCCAAATTTTATATCTGGCCTGCATTCTATAACAACCTTTTCTGCGGTAAATCCATCTGAAAATTCAACACTTGAATCATTTATCTCTAATGTACGAACTTTTACATTGTTATCTAATTTAACCCCTTCACATGCCTCTATTATCATTTTCTTACATTCTATTCTATGTTTAAATTCAATATCATTTATATAAGAAAATTCAACCTTACCTAATACTGTACCATTTGGTATATTGTTAATCTTATATACTTTTCCATTTCTGTCATCTTTTATTAATCCCATTCCAATAAAATCACCATCTGGTTTAAATTTTTTTATATCTACAAACGTCTGTATATATGGTGTGTACTTTTCAATGGGGCGTTTATTTTCTTTTCCTTTGCATTGTTTTACTTCATTATTTTCAACCTCTAACGTGGCATGGGCTTCTTCGTTTTCATCGCGTAATGAATATATTTGCGTTGTTCCCTTTTTTACCCCTTCATCATATCCACCATCACCAACACAATGCCCCATCATTTTTGATTCTGCATCCAATGCATCTGGGGTTAATAATTGTCTGAACTTCATTCCATTTTTAAAATCATGAACAATACAAGTGTCTTTTATAGATTTTTCTAAATCAATTTTTTGTTGTTTTATTTTCGAATGCCATTTTTTTGATTCTGTTATCGCCAAATCATACGTCCCAATATTTCGGTTGGCTGATAATGCGTCTAATTTTACACCTGTTTTATTTTTAATTAATTCTTTGGTTATATATGCATTTGCAACGTTATATAAATAATCACGTATTTCGGTTAATTCATTTTTTACACCGTCTGGAATTTTTGTTTCATCAAACACATATGCAACATCCCCAGCTTTTAACCATTTCGGTGCATTTTTATCGTTTGTTGTAACAGATGTTATAAATTTACAATTTTTTATACGTTCATCCGTAAAATATGTTTTTATAAATTTACTTTTGAACCATCCAAAACATATCGAACGAATTAAATATTCTTTGTTATCTGCCACAAATTGTTTATCTTTTAATTTTTGCGCAGTTGTTTGCGGTTGCATCATAAAATCATCACGACGTTCGCGATTTTCATGCATAAAGCACACACGTTCCAAATAATTTAATACCGGTTTAACATCAACCAAATTTATAATTTCTGACATATAGTTTTCCTTATGGTTATTATATAATTAATAGTTTTTGCTTTTTAACAAATTAAATAATCTGCATTCCATTTCATACGAACTTTGTTCGTAAATGTTATTCCCATTTTTCAAAATAAATTTTACAATCTTTGGATTCAACCTGTGCCCCCTATGGTGAATATTTTTAACCCAAAGATTATTTAACGTGTTTTTTTATTTACCAATTTTGGCAATGTTGTCGCAACAGTTGGTAAAAAACCCGCATCCATCAATTCATTAAGTACAATATTTTTATTTGAATCAGATAAAATCTGATCATATTTTATCTTTTTTATAATCGTATCTTCATCACGTAAATTATGTTCTTTTATTTCACGTAAAAATGCCACTGCATATTCTTTATTTTTGTTCGCCAAATTTTTATCTGCACGTTTTTGCAATTCTGATGTTATGAAATCTACCATAAATAATTTGCTTACGTTATCCAGTTCTTTTTTTATATTATTTGTTTGATTAACACTTTGATACAGGCCCGACAAGAACATCAATGTATAAAAAATTCCCCCCATTTTTATTGCGAAAATCTCGTTATTAAAATAGTATAAAACACCCAGAGGCACTGTTATTCCTGCTAACCCTATTAAGTAAATATACAAATAATACTTCATATAAGTTTCATCATTCAATGCATTATTATCCAAATTTTCCTGTTGTTCTAATTCATTTAATTCTTTGTTATTTTGTTTCATCGATTACCCCGTTTTTTATAACAATTTTTAAAACAGGCCTCGATTATAACATAAAAATTTATTTATCTATTAAAAAATTGTGTAAACGGATTTAGTACTAATTGCCTGCATTGCAGTGGGCGGACGTACGGTGTTTTTATAGTTATGGATACCGACCTGCGTCGGTATGACGGTGTGAGAGAGCTTTCACCCCAAATTGTAAGGTTTGTAAATAACTGTGGTCGGTAGATAGTGGTTCCCAATCAGAGAAAACAACACCCGTATTCTGGGTGGCCATCTTTTTTCCTGTCGTAACCCCGTTTCAGAACGGGGTCCATTGAAAAAATTTTAATTTGGCGTTACACATTCTGATGTTTTTGTATGTATAACAGCCTTTATTACATTGCACTGAATAAAAATAAAACGTGGTGTTCGTTATGAACACCACATCACAACCAATTTTATGTATTAAAATCTGTATTTTCCAGATACCTTGATATTATGCAATTGGATTGTATCGTTATATTGATACCGGTAATCTAATCCAATCTGTCCACCAAATGCCCCCAAAAATTCAACACCACCACCAATATTTGCCCACAATGGGTCAACTGTGCTGCCATATTCTGTGTATTTATTGGCCATTGCAAATTTATAATCAACCGCATCTGGTGTTCCCAAAACATCATATTCAACACCAATTGATGCATACGGACGAATTTGGAACCACATACTGGGGTATATACGTTTTTGTGCGGTCAATGAATACCCAGGGGTTAACATAAAATAACCATCCAACTTAATATCCATATAATCCGAACCAGACGCCTGTTCTGTGATTGTGGTACCAAAATTATACCCCATACGAACATATGCATTACCAACAATGTATTGATTTAACCAATCGTGCAAAATCCCCCATTCGGTACTGAACCCCAAACCAATACCGTCACCACTGATATTGCCATCAATATATGTTTGCTGTTTTGATATATTCAATAAATCAACATCTATTGCCGCCTGACCGTATGCACGGACCCATGGTGCCAATGTTTGAATCATATAACCACCAAATGCAATATCCGTATTTTTAACATTAACTTCAATATGGCCATCTATTGGTTTGGCATATGCCTGATAACTTAAATCAATATCATCTGCATCTGCACCGGCCATATGTGAAATATGCCCAAACAAACCGTAAATCAATGTTTTTGATTCTTGCCAATCGTAACCACCCGTAATACTGAATCTGTTACCATCAATATGACGTCCATCAATATCTTTGTTATAATACATACCAAAGTCTGCATCAAACCACGCCTTGCCCAATTTACGGTTACGATTCCAAATAAATTCATCAAACATATGATCTTCGATATCACGTGCAAGTGTATGGTAATTCAACGCAACGCCACTGACAATTTGGTCAATTTCACGTGGTTGAACCAGGCGACTGAAACGGCTTAGGGCATCACCTTCACGATATGTATTATAATCTTCCATACGTTCATACAATTGTTCCATCAATGTTTCCAGATTTGTTTCTGCGAATACAATTGGTAAACTTTCAATTGGTGTACGTTTTTTAAATCCGGCATCATATAGTACATCTGCAACCAAGTTATCCAATGCCCCCGCTGATATATATTCACCCGTTGTATGGTTTTGCGTACGTCCAACAATCGGTTGAATTTTAAATACCTGAACCGGTCCACCGAAACGTTCATCAAATACGATATATAAACTGTCCTGTTGACCGTCATTATCCACGTCACGAACCGATAAATACACCGGTAATGTACCATCATCTGAACCATTTAAACTGTCTGTTACAGGTAAATAATTGAAACATTTTGAACCGTCTTCGTTACAGAAACTGACATATAAATTACGAATTTTTAAACTGTCACCATCTTCCAATAATCCATTATCTGCATGAACCAACCAAATCGCAGTCCCCGGATCAACTATATCCGTCAAAACAATACCAATCTGTCCATTTTGCAGGGCACCACCCGCTGTTTCATCCCCCAACGCCGTAATAGTTGATACAAATTTTCCACCAACCTGTATCATGGCCTGGGCATCGGTTGCATTATTTGTAATATTCCCCAACGTATCATCTTCGTTTAAACTGACCGTTGCCAAATAATTACGTCCAATATCTGACATTACGTTCACATTTAACATACTGGTGTTATCAAACCAATAATTTCCACCAACATCCATTTGTTGCAATCCATCGATACGCACACCATTTGACACGTCCCCTGTAACATCCATCGTCAAACGATTACCCGAAATTAATAAATCGGACACATCTATATCACCATTGACATTTAAGTTTGTTGTTTTCAATGTCAAAGCACCCGAATTTTGCTTGATTGACGCAAATTCCATTGTTGATGCCGACAATGTATAATTTTGGGCGGTAATATCAATATCCCCATCTGTAAATGTTGCTGCATTCTGATACAACGTCCCCGTGGTTGCGATGGCACCATTTACCGTAAAATCATTTTCCAAATGTAAAACACCACCCGTTATATCAAACGTTTCCGCCGTAATAACGGTCCCCGTTGATGTCGCCAATGTTAAATCACCCGATAATAATGATATTTTTCCCAATTCCATACCATCATCGGCATCTAATAATAATTCCCCACTGTTTTCAATATCACCCAGATACAAATTCATTGCAGTCAATTGCATTTCGGCACCATTTGCAACAGTTATCCCACCAACCCTGGCCGTAACCGTAACATCATAATTTGCTTTATTTTTGGTTGCAAAAATTGTTCCTTCAACAAACAAACCATCAACACTGACATCAATGTTATTCGCAACCAATTTTAACATTTCTGGATTTATATCTGTATCATTGTGTGCTATATTACCCGATACACTTAAAATCATCGCAGAAATATCTGTTGCGGTTGTCGTAAAATACCCACCTGTTAATGTTAATCCAGATGAAACATCTATTTTTTCTGTATTCAATTTCACATCTGTCGCAGATGACTTAATAGACATCGCCGTTATCAATGGTGCACTTAATACCGCCGTTCCGCCCGTCAATGAAACATCCTCCAATATATTTATCGATGTTCCATTTTCATTTAAAATATTCAGTGCCCCATCCATCGCGGTAATTGAACCGTACACATTAACAACAGGTTTATAATTTGGATCTAAATCCCCACTATTTTGGACATTTACATTTAAAATACCACTATTTTGAACATTTCCACCCAACCGCACATCCCCATTTTTGGCAACCAATTCCATATTGCCACTATTTTCAATATTGCCTGTTTCTACATTTTTATACGCGTTTATATTAAAAATACCCGTACTTGCTATATTTTCAACTTCAACTATTTCATTAGTACTTTTAATATCAAAGCTTCCGGCGTTATTTATATCTCCATCTACACTGATATGCCAAAAAGAATTTAAATGCAAAGAATTTGACGTTGCAATATCAACACCATCTGTAATTTCAATATACGACTTATCAGTTGCATTTAATGTTAAATCTGCATTGCCATCATTGACAACCAATCCGGTATTTGCCAATGTACCCGAACGCAATGATAACCCACCCGCAATTTTAATATTACCTATTGTACTTATTTCTTTACCATGCGCATATAAAACACCACCGTTATCTATGATCAACGCATCTTTATAATTACTATCTATGTTTGTCTGTGCTGTGTATAATTCGATTTTTCCACCATTTGTTGTTGTGATGTTACCAGTAACACTTAACAATTGTTCATCAGTTGAATTACCAAAAACCAAAATTCCTTTGTTTTTGGCCAACACATTGCCACCAATACTAATTTCTTTGGCATCAAATGTTGCCCGACGTGCAACATCGTCCGCATCTGCAACAACATTTCCACCAATATTAATTTTCGTATCCGATTTTAAAATAATACCATTTGCCCCCGATGCTGCGACATTTACATTTCCATCACCCGTTGCTGCGGTATTCGATACAGTTAAATTACCCGTGATATCAATTGTATCAACTTCAAATAAATGTGTTGTTCCAACAAAGTTCAATGCACCGTTTCCACCAACATTAACCGTTCCATCGGATGCAATACCACCATTTAACGCCGATAAATTAACAACACCGCCATCAATCGCTAAACCACTTAATTTCACAGCCTGATCATCATTATCAGATACAGATATATTCATAACCCCGGATTTATTTGACAGCACTTTATTTATTTCCAATTGACGACCATCAATTTTAATCATCCCCTTATTTGTTATGGTGTCTTTGATTGTGACTTTTCCACCAACATCTGTTGATGCCGTTATATATAATTCAGCGTTTTCATTATTGGTAATTGCAGAATTCAAAACAACCGTTTTCCCCACCAAAAACATTTGTGTCGCATTATTGCCATCGCCGTTAGTTATTTCACCACCAACCATCAAATTATTTGATGCCGAAATATTCGTTCTGGCATTATTTCCCGTTGTTATTATATTATTACCTGCGGTAATATCATTTCCGCCAATGATATTCAATACCCCCGTATTGTTTATCGCGGCCGCTGACACAACAAAATCACCGGCCGATATTAATTCCGTAACGGCCCGGTTATCAATTCCGTCATAAAAACGCATCCCACCCGTTTTTGTTTTTAATTGCACCGTCCCCTTATCTACAACCAAACTGTTTTGTGTCCCAAGATTTAAATTGTTCGCAGTTAATGAAAAATTTCCATTTTCTTCCATTGTGGTAATATCAAATCCTTTGGCCAGTGTTACATCGCCCGCAACAACGGCATTAAAATTTCCGGTATTAACAACAGAAACCTGTTTTGTTTGACCACCGACATTGATTGTACTGTAATCAACCGTCAAATCTCCACCAACGGTCAATTTCATCCCCGCCCCTGTGGCATTATCATTTTTAATACTGCCTGAAACATTAATGTTATTGGCAATAATATCCATCAATTCACCAGAATTTTCAATATTACCGGATGACACTTCATTTTTCTTCGTTTCCAAATTCCCATTTGCCTGGATTATAAATTCTTTTCCTTCACCCCCCTGCTGGATCGCACTGGTTGTTATATCACCAACCGATGACAAATAAACCGAATTCCCCTTTGATATAAATTGTTCTATGGTCAAATCCCCACCATTTGCAACAATACTGGCATTACCACCTTCGTATAAACTGATTGCACCCGTTGAAATTTTCCATGCCACAAAATCAAAATCACCATTTGACGTAATTGCACCGATTTTTAATTCTTTGATTCCATCTTTTATGACTAATTTGGCATCCGATTCAATATTGGTTCTGATTACAGTATCAGTATCTGTATCAGTTTCGTTTTGTCCAATTAAAACATTTATCAAACCAGCATCATTGTTTGATATTGTTAACGTTCGTTTTGTTGCAATGTCTAAATTATTACCGATAAATATATTTCCCGCAGATTTGATTGTAAAATTTTCATCTGTTCTGCTTTCTGCGTATAAATCATTTAATCCACCCGCAGAATCTTTTCCAACATAGGTATTTCCATAAACATATAAACCATACCCATCCGAATCGACACCACCAATAATCAGACCATTACCACTTTCTATTTTTAAACTTTCATCTTCACCACTATTAATCCTTAAACTGTCGATTCCAGTCACAGCATTTCCCGTTCCAGGATTAAAATCAAACGTTGTATCCGTTGGATTTGCTGTATACGCCCAGGCACCGAATGGTAAACAACAACACATCAAAGAAATTAATTTTTTTATCATTTTTCTGTTTATTCCACCTACTTTTATGTTTATACTATAATGCATTTCGTAATTTTACACAATACGAAAATACAAAATAAGGTCATGTTTTAAGACTTAAGGAGAAAAAATATGTATAAAATAGAAAAAGTTCACGCACGTCAAATCATGGACAGTCGTGGAAACCCAACAATTGAATGTGATATAACATTATCTGGGGGTGCAATGGGTCGTGCCGCCGTACCATCGGGTGCATCAACCGGTTCATTTGAAGCATTGGAATTGCGTGATGGTGGCAATGCATATATGGGCAAAGGTGTTTTAACAGCGGTTAAAAATGTAAATGAAATTATCGCCCCTGCAATTATTGGTATGGATGCATCGAATCAAACACAATTAGATGAAAAAATGTTGGCTGTTGACGGTACCCCAAACAAAGATAAATTGGGTGCAAATGCGGTATTGGCCGTGTCATTGGCGGCGGCACATGCTGTGGCAAATCAAAAACATATTCCATTATATAAATATATTGCTGAAATTTATGGAAACACAACCCCATGCGTATTACCACGTCCAATGATGAATATTATCAATGGTGGTGCCCACGCAGACAATGGATTGGATGCCCAAGAATTCATGATTATCCCAAATGGTGCCAAAGACATCGTCGAAGCAATCCGTATGGGCAGTGAAATTTTCCACAATTTAAAAAAGATTTTGAAAAACGGCGGTAATTCCACAAACGTTGGTGACGAAGGTGGTTTTGCCCCTAATTTCCATTCATGCCGTGAAGCATTGGAAACAATCATTGCTGCGATTCGTGCCGCTGGCTACATCCCAGGTGACCAAGTATCAATCGGTTTGGACGTTGCATCGTCTGAATTTTATCATGATGGTGTATACAAATTCGAAGGCAAAGATATGTCGGCCGACGATATGATTGAATTCTATGAAAAATTGATTTCAGAATATCCAATTATTTCTATCGAAGATGCCTTGGCCGAAGAAGATTGGGAAAATTGGAACAAATTAACCGCAAAAATTGGTTCACGTTGTCAGTTGGTTGGTGATGATTTATTCGTAACAAACCCGTCACGTTTGGAACGTGGTATCAATGCCGGTGTTGCAAACGCAATTTTGATCAAAGTTAATCAAATCGGCAGTTTAACCGAAACATTGCGTGCAATCAAAATGGCCCAAGATGCAAAATATGGCGTTATCATTTCCCATCGCAGTGGTGAAACCGAAGACACAACAATTGCAGATTTGGCGGTTGCAACAAACGCTGGTCAAATTAAGACAGGTTCTATGTCCCGTACAGACCGTATGGCAAAATATAACCAGTTAATTCGTATCGAAGAAGAACTGGACAAATCCGCAAAATATGGTATATAATCGTATTGATAGGATTTGGGAATCACGGGGGGCAAAAGGCCCCCTTTGATTTTTAGACACATGAATACACAAATGTTGATTATTTTTTTAAAATATATTTTATCGATTAGTGTTGTAATCGTAATTTTTATGGCCCCCGCATGGTTGGCCCGACAAACAAAAAAAGACAAGGCCACCAACGGATATATCCGCATGGCCAGTTGGTTGTTCGGTTGGACAATCATTGGTTGGTTAATTGCATTATATTTGGCCTGTAAAAAATAAATATTGTATTTTTCAGGTTATCCCCACAAAAAAACTAACATTCGTAATTATGTATGCCGTCATACCGATGCAGGTCGGTATCTACATTGAAAAAATCATACTGTGTCTGCGACGCAGTGGATCCCGTTATTCAACGGGATGACGCATAGGCGTGGTGGTATGAGCCCAAATAACGGGG
>JAZUKY010000063.1:0-3129 GCA_045643525.1 Candidatus Enterousia sp.
GAAATACAATATGCAGAAAATATAATAAATGCATGTGATTCGATAAAAAATATAAATATATCTGGAATAAATAAAAAGGCCAAAGGTGCAATGATATTGTCGGCTGTTGGTGCGGGAACCGGTATGGCCGGAACAATAACGTCTGGGGTTGCTAATTCGGATAAAATACGTTCAGATGACAGTGAAGAAGGTAAAAACAAAGAGCATACATTAAATACAACATCAAATATATTGGCAGGTGCCACTGGGGCGGTATCGTTGGGTGCAACAATATTTAATGCAACCGAAATAAGTGCAATAAAAACGGCATCATCAATTGCGGATAAATGTGCGGGGGTATTAAAATGAAGAAAATATTAACTGCTTTATTAATGATATTTATATCAACCAATATGGTGTTGGGGGATTGGTTTGATGATTGTTATTCATGGTTTGATAATGATGAAAAAAAGAACTTAACGAATTTATTAACATAACTAAAAACACCAAATTTAAATGGGATTTACAATTGGTTTTAGATGCATTTAATAAATTATTACGCTCCGAGTACGTTGGAAGCTATGACAGCAATATAAAAAAAAATATATGAATACGTTGTGAAACAATACGGTTCTAAAAATGTTTCAAAAATCAGTGTTACACAACCTGAACTGGGGTACAACAGATTTAAAGAAGTTTCTTCTGAAGAGGGTTCTATAACCATAGATAGTTTAGTAAAAAATATATTAGATACACTTTTCGATTTTGATAATCCTGATACAAGACAAGAGATGTGCTGTAAATTTACAGCTAATATAATCTTGAACCATATCAAAACGGGCAAATTAGTAAAGATCCACGGTTTTTATCAAGGTGATAAAGTTGAAGAATTAGAGAATGGACGATGTAAGATAACCTTTGGAAAAGAAAGTATAAAACAATTATTAAACGTAAAACAAGATGACCTTAGCGGTATGTTAGAATATAAAGACAATTTCTATACGGAACGAACTAATATCGAACGCCATATCAAAAATACTAAAACAGGATGTAAAACTACTAATATTAGCCCTACACGTCTTTTGGGTGGGTATTATATCATATGTAATGATGGATGCCGCCCTCCAATATATAAAAAAACATCCGCTAAATAGCGGATGTTTTTTTGTTTTAATGGGCTTATCCCTTTTTACGAACTTGGATATGCACTTCTCTTAACTGTTTTTCTGTAACTGTTGTTGGTGCACCCATCATCAAATCCTGTCCACGCTGATTTGTTGTAAATGCAACACATGAACGCAAATTTTTTTCACCCAATATCAACATAATTAAACGATCGATACCAAATGCACATCCACCGTGCGGTGGTGCACCATATTGGAATGCAGTATACATACCACCGAATTTTTCACGAACAATATCCTCGGAATATCCGGTTAATTCGAAACATTTAACCATAACACGTGGGTCATAGTTACGCAAACCACCACTGCAAATTTCGTTACCGTTTAACACCATATCGAATTGTGCGGCCTTAATTGATAACGGATCTCGACTGGACAATTCGTCCAATGTTGCCATTGGATATGAAAATGGGTTATGGGTAAATGCAATCCCTGTTGGGGATTCTTCATCTGTTTCAAAGAATGGAAAATCTTCTATCCAACAGAATTTATATTCATTTTCATCAATTAACCCCAAATCTTCACCCAATTTTGTACGGATTTTACCCGCGGCCTTGGCGGCTGCATCTGGCATATCACATACGAAAAATAATGTCGATTTATCCCCAGCAATTTCATGTAATTTGGCAATTCTTGCTGTATCTAATTTTTTAGCGACGGGCCCCTTTGGTTCATCGGCAAAAACAACGTATCCCAAACCGCCCAACCCCAATTCTTTGACGGCAAATTCACCCAATTTATCAAACCACGAACGTGGTTTATCCGACGAATTCGGGGCTGGGATTGCACGAACGACCGCCCCACTATTAATGGCATTTGCAAAAATACCAAAATCTGATCCACGGAAAACATCGGTAACATCACTGATTATAATCGGGTTACGCAAATCCGGTTTATCTGAACCATATTTTAACATTGCATCATCAAATGAAATATGTGGAATCTCCGGATCAATTTTTGCTTTTGGAACAAATGTTCTAATTAAATTAGGAATCAATTCATTTCCAATTGCCTGAATATCTGGCAAATCAACAAACGACATTTCCATATCTAATTGATAAAATTCAATCAATCTATCGGCACGCAAATCTTCGTCACGAAAACACGGTGCAATTTGAAAATAACGATCAAATCCAGAAATCTGCAACATCTGCTTAAACTGCTGCGGTGCCTGTGGTAGGGCATAAAACATTCCGTGGTGAACACGGCTGGGGACCAAGAAATCACGTGCCCCCTCAGGCGAGGATGCAGTTAAAATTGGTGTTTGAAATTCTGAAAATCCCATTTCCCACATTTTATCACGCATAAATTTTATAACCTTGTTACGCATTAAAATATTGTTATGCAATGAATCACGACGTAAATCAATATATCTATATTTTAACCGTAAATCTTCGGCCACACTGTCATCGTCACCAAATACAGGGAATGGTAAAACATCTGCGTTTGTTAAAACATTCCAAGATGTTGCCTTGACTTCAATTTGTCCCGTTGGGATTTTATCATTAACCGCATCCGCATCACGTGCAACAACCAAACCTGTTATTGTTACAACCGATTCCGGACGAACGCGTTCTAATGCCTCATCCCCACCATCAAATACACATTGGGTAATACCATAATTATCACGCAAATCTATGAACAATAACGATCCGTGGTCACGTTTACGATGAACCCATCCCGATAGTGTAACAGTTTCACCAACATTTGATGCATTTAATTCACCACATGTATGCGTTCTGTACTTTGATTTCAAAGATACCATCTTTTTTCCTTTTATTTTCATATGGGTGCAAAATTATTTATGAATTCCGGCACCACTATTAAAAACATTTTTTATTTCGGGGGCGCATTTTTATCTGCGCGGTGCCACCCCGATTTATAACTTTTTACTGTACGTATTTCATTCCATGGTTGTCAGTCATATCCACACAAAATCGTACCTTTAATACGCATTTTATTATAA
>JAZUKY010000064.1:0-2983 GCA_045643525.1 Candidatus Enterousia sp.
GAATTTGTTGATGCGGATGATGCAAAACGGCAAATGACGCCATTGATAAAGGGGTATTTGCGGTTGGGGGCAACATTCGGCAAGGGGGTTTTTGTTGATAAACCGTTTAATTCATATGATGTTTTTGTTTTGGTTCGGACACGTGATATGGATCCAACGTATCAAAAGCATTTTTTGGGTGCAGAAAATGCATTGGGTGATATGGATGAAAAGGAAGGGGCGATAAAGACATTTGGTAAAATAATGCTGTTGCCTGTTACTGGGCCGTTCAGGGTAATTCGTGCGTTATGTAAATTCGTTTTACAAGAAGATGCCGATGATGCGGAATATATTGCGGAATCCAAAGAAAACGACAATAATGAGGATGCATAATGCGACACGTTTCACGTCCAAATATTTTTAATTATATATCGGCATCCGTGCGTTTTGCGTTGTTTTGGATGTTGATATTGTTACAGTTGCCGATAATAATTTTATTGCCACGTGGACGTGTGTCGGTTGCGTATATGCGTGTATTTATGTGGTTTTTGGTAAAATTGGCGGGACTGAAAATAATAGTATATGGAAATTTGGATAAAAGACGACCATTAATGGTTGTGGCAAATCATATTTCGGTATTTGAAATTGCAACGTTTCCGATTGCTTTCGGTGGCAGTTTTGTTGCAAAAAAAGAAATACGTTCATGGCCGGTTGTTGGGTGGGTTGCTGAAAAGTTTGGTGTAATTTTTGTTGATAGACGACCATCACATGCGGCAGAGGCATTGAAAGATGTGCAAGAATGTGTAACACGTGTAAAATATCCAATGTTTGTTTTTCCAGAGGGAACAACGACAAATGGTGCATATGTGAAACCGTTTAAAAGTACGTTGTTTAATTTTGTTGAAAATTCAAATGTCGTTGTTCAACCAATGGCGATGCATTATCGTTTTCGTGATGGTGGTGTTATATCTGATATTGATTTGGCAAATCATTATGGGTATTTTGATAATAAAAAAATTGAATATGGGCCGTTGGCAAAACGTGAACGTAGTGCATTTATGCAGGTTTTTCATATTATGTTAATTGGTGGATTTCGGGTTGAAATAACGTTGTTGCCACCGCCGTCTTTGATGGGAATGGACAGAAAACAGATTGCTGAAATTTTGCAACGCCAGGTTTCAGATAAATATATGGAATTAAAAAACAAAACAGAAAAATAAAAAAGAGTTTATAACATGAAAACAGCAATTACACCGACCAGAGCAGAAAATTTCAGTGAATGGTATCAAAGTTTGATAGTAGCCGCGGATTTGGCCGAAAATGCCCCAGTGCGTGGTTGTATGACAATTAAGCCGTATGGTTGGGCGATTTGGGAATTAATGCGTGATGAGATGGATAAACGTATTAAATCTTGTGGTGTCTTGAATGCAAATTTTCCATTGTTGATACCAATCGATTTCTTTAATCGCGAGGCAGAACATGTCGCCGGATTTGCCAAAGAAGCAGCGGTCGTTACACATTATCGTTTGAAAAATATTGACGGTGTTTTGCAACCAGATCCGGAATCAAAATTGACGGAACCGTATATAATTCGACCGACATCAGAAACAATTATTGGTGATGCGATGTCGCGTTGGGTTCAATCGTATCGTGATTTGCCAATGAAATTAAATCAATGGGTTAATGTTATGCGTTGGGAAATGCGACCACGTATGTTTTTACGGACGTCCGAATTTAATTGGCAAGAGGGACATAATGTTTTTGCAACCCATGATGAAGCCAATGCCGATGCAATCAAGATGCATTTGATGTATCGTGATTATATGGAACAGATTTTAGCGGTCCCGGTTATTATGGGTGAAAAAACACCCGAAGAACGTTTTGCAGGTGCAGACCATACGTATACAAACGAACAAATTATGCAGGATGGCAAGGCATTACAGGCGGGAACATCGCACGATTTAGGACAACATTTTTCAAAATCGTTCGGAATTCAATTTTTGGGAACAGATGGTAAATTACAACATGCCTGGACCACCAGTTGGGGAACATCAACACGTATGATGGGGGGATTATTTATGACCCATTCTGATGATGATGGATTGGTTTTACCACCGGCGGTTGCACCGTATCAAATTGTTATAATCCCAATTACACGTGAAGAAAATGTAACAGAGTTAAATGCGTATTCTGAACGGTTGGGTGATCAATTGCGTGCGTTGGGAATACGTGTATTGGTTGATGTATCTGATATGCGTGCACCCGATAAAATGTGGAAATGGATTAAACGTGGGGTGCCATTACGGGTCGAAGTTGGTGTACGTGAAATGGAATCTGGCAATGTTACGATTACACGTCGTGATTTGGGTAAAGATTCGAAACGTTCAATTGAATTGTCCGAATTAATTGAGACAGCACGACATATTTTGGAACAGATTCAATCCGATATGTTAAATGCGGCACGGGAACGTAATAAAAAAATGATTCATGATGTTGAATCTATTGATGCGTTGGAAATGGCATTACAGGACGGAAAGGTCGGATTTTTCCGTATAAAATATGATTTGACAACAAATGACAGGTTTGAAATGTTGATGGATACGTATAAAATCAGCCGGCGTTGTTTGGATGAAAGTGATCCAACATATGTATTTGTTGCAAAATCATATTAAAATACCCGCCAATTGGCGGGTATTTTTACTGGTTTAAAATGGAAATATTTGTTTTGTATATGATTTTGTGTTGTTTTTGTGAGGATAAAAAACGGTGCCTTATAAAAAATGGGGGATTTATACGTAATTACAATATTTTTTATTAAAAAACAATTGTTATAAATTTGGGGTTGTGATATAATCACCACAAGAAGAAGGGAATATTTACATGAAAAGATTATTTGTTGTCATCGCAGGATTACTGGTAATGCCCGCATTTGCAGAGGTTGCACCGGGATATATCTATGAAGATGCGGTAGAATATACCGATGCAGATGATGTAGTGGTTGATG
>JAZUKY010000065.1:0-2878 GCA_045643525.1 Candidatus Enterousia sp.
TCTAATGTATCTTCTGTTTTTGCTGTAAAATTTGCATCAACCAAATCAGTAAAATATTCAGCTAAATAGGCTGAAATTACCCATCCACCTGGGGTTGGATGAAATCTACGTTGTTTATCTTGTTCAACATATTTACGGTCGACAATGGTTGACATAATTGTCGCATATGTTGATGGACGACCAATGCCCAATTCTTCCAATTTTTTTACCAATGACGCTTCTGTATAACGTGCTGGTGGTTGTGTAAAATGTTGATCCGGCGTTAATTTTATAATGTCTATATTATCTCCAACCGATAGTGGCGGTAATACAGATGAATCGGAATCTGTTGAATCATCTTTGTCTTCAATATAAACGCGCATAAAACCATCAAATGTACGTATTGAACCAACGGCATGAAATACAGCAGCACGATTTTCTGTTTCTATATCAACAGATGCACTGTCAAATTCCGCATTAGACATTTGGCATGCTATCGTACGTTTCCATATAAGATCATACAGTTTAGCCTCGTCCCCAGATAAATGCGGAATATTGCCGTCAAAATGTGTTGGACGTATTGCTTCGTGTGCTTCTTGGGCATTTTTTGATTTTGTTACATATATGTTTGGTGTTTTTGGAATAAATTTATTACCATATTCACGATTAATATATTCACGAATTTCGTTAACGGCATCCACAGATAAGTTTGTTGCGTCGGTTCGCATATATGTAATTAAACCCTGTTCGTATAATTTTTGTGCCGCGGACATTGTTCGCTTTGATGAAAAAAATAATTTACGTGCGGCTTCTTGTTGCAGCGTACTGGTTGTAAACGGTGCTGCTGCTCGTCTAGATACATTTTTTTTATCAACTGATATCACCTTACCAATAATAACGGGATTACCAATATCAGACAAAATTTTATTCATCTGATTGTCATTGGAAATAGTTAATTTATCTATTTTATTGCCATTATATTTTGATAATACAGATGAAAAAGTTGTATTATTTGCTGTACATTCTGCATTTAAAGACCAATATTCAACTGGTTTAAATGCTTCTATTTCTTTTTCTCTGTCAACAACCAGTTTAACAGCCACAGACTGTACACGTCCGGCGGATTTTCCCAAATTTCGCCGCCATAATAATGGTGATATACCAAAACCAATCAAATAATCTAATGCACGGCGGACCATGTATGCATCAACTAAATTTTGATCTATTTCACGTGGATTTTCGATTGCGGCCTGAACAGCTTTTTTTGTAATTTCATGAAATGCTACACGATAAACATTTTTTCCAGCCAAGGCCTTTTTTGAACGCAAAATATCCAATATATGCCAGGCTATGGCTTCACCTTCTCTATCCGGGTCAGATGCTAAATAAACATTATCAGCTTTTTTTAATTCATCTGTGATTAATTTAATTTGTTTTTCTTTACCTGGCATTATTTGCCAACGCATTGCAAAATTATTTTCTGTATCAACACTACCATTTTCCGGAACTAAATCACGTACGTGACCAACAGATGCGATAACACGCCAACCATTACCTAAATATTTTTCAATTGTCTTTGCTTTAGACGGTGATTCAACAATTAACAGATTCATAATTTAACTTCCTTTGGCGGATAATTGCTGGTCTTTGTGAATATGTGCATTTTGGCACAGACCAAAACCAAACATCAGTGATAAAAAACTGCTGCCACCAAAAGACATTAATGGCAACGGCACACCAACTGTTGGCATTAGACCCAAAACCATGGATATATTTATAAAATAATAAATAAAAAAGTTCAACATAAAACCAAAACATACCAATTGACCGAAACGATTCCGACACGTTTTGGCACACCAAAATAAAACCAATATTATCATTGAATACAGTGATAATAACGAAAAAGCACCAATGAAACCAAATTCTTCACCCAACATTGTAAAAATAAAATCTGTATGTTTTTCTGGTAAAAACGATTGTTGTGCTTGTGATCCATTAATATACCCTTTTCCTGTAATACCACCACTACCAAATGCTATTTTTGCTTGATTGATTTGATAACCTGCCCCACGTGCATCTTTATCCGGATTAATAAAGGTTATTATACGTGAACGTTGATAATCATGTAATCCACCAAACCAAACCATTGGCATTGTTAAAACACCTAATATGGATGCGATTACGAACCATTTTTTTGGCAAACCTGTAATAAAAAACATTCCAACTGTTATCATTCCCAGTGACATTGCTGTACCAAGGTCTGGTTGCATAACAATTAATCCAAACGGAATTAACAATAATATGGATGGAATTAAATAGTTTTTCATTTGTGATAATTCAACTGAATTCATCCATGCAAAATATCGGGCCAGCACTAATACCAACGCAATTTTAATAAATTCTGATGGTTGAACATGAATAATACCTAAATTTAACCATCGTTGTGCACCCATACCCGTATGACCAACAAATGTTACTAAAACAATCATTAATAATGCGATTGCATAAATAATATATGCAGATTTTATCCATGTTTTTATATTACTGAATGCTGCGATACAAAATACAATAAATCCTAGAACGATTTTACTTAATTGTGACAAAGCAAATGGACACCAATCGCCACCACCTGCGGAAAATAAGACAACAATTGACAATGATAATACCAAAAACATCGGAATAAATGTACTCCATGAGAAACGGTCTAATTTTTCCGAGAAAGTCATTTTATCTGCATTTGATACACGGGTTTGACGTGACATTTTATTTGCGTCCTTTTAACAGTTCTGTCATTGTTGCCGCTGCAGCATGTGCAGCTGGACCACTGCCACCAGAATGTTCTGTTATCACACATACCGCATATTTAGGTTTATTTGTTGGTGCATATCCAACAAATAAT
>JAZUKY010000066.1:0-15106 GCA_045643525.1 Candidatus Enterousia sp.
ATGATAACGATGTCGCTGTTTGGACAAACAACATCCGCCACGAACAGGGTCAGTGTTTTTTCCACCAGTACTGATTGGCAGGCGGTGACCGGATTACAATTGGGACAATATCGTGGAAAGTTTATCGGTGAAGATAAAAAATTAATTGCCAATGGTTTGGAATTGTATTATTTGGATTCTTTTCCATGTTATGGGTTGGGATATGGGGTGCGTACATGGGTTGGACCAAATGGTGCACGTGATGGGGAATTACAAATTGCATGTGTGTATCCACCGCAACAGTTAAGTTTTGCGTATCGCAATGTAAAACAAAATGCCGATCAGGGAACCAGTACAGGGCAATTGACGTGTTCGGTTGTTGCCAATGGACGTGATTTAGAAATTGATTTGACCAAATGTAATAAAATTAAAAATTGGTCTGAATATAAATAATTGTGGATGGTTGATATGGATGAAATTCGTGAATTTATTGTTACAGATGATGCGGTTGGGGTGCGGTTGGATAAATATTTAACCACACAGTTGCCCGAATTTTCACGTGCCCAGATTCAACGTTTTGCCGTTCGTATAAATGGCAATGTGGCAAAATTTTCTGCAAAATTGCGTGCGGGTGATTGCGTTAATGTTGAAATTGCAAATACAGCCACATCGGTTGTTGCCACAGATAATATTTCAAATGATTTAGATTTTGATATTTTATACGAAGATGATGATATAATTGTTATTGATAAACCTCGTGGTGTTGTTATGTATCCATCGGCCGGTAATACAACGGGGACATTGGTTCAGAATTTGTTGGCGCATACACATTTATCTGGCCTGGGGGGACAAATCAGACCGGGGGTTGTTCATCGTTTGGACAAAGATACCAGTGGCGTTATGGTTTTTGCAAAATCAGATGCCGCATTTCGTGGATTGGTTGATATTTTTTCACGTCACGATTTAACACGGCGTTATGTTGCGTTTGTTTGGGGCGTTCCAAATTGGGATGGGGCACAGATAACCGGTAATATTGCCCGATCATCACGTAATCGACAAAAAATGTCAATGGTTAAAACCGGTGGTAAATCGGCCCAGACCAATGTTAATGTTATGTCTGTATGGCCACGCAGTGGCATATCGGCATTTCGTTGCACGTTATTGACGGGGCGAACACATCAAATACGTGTTCATTTATCGGCCCATGGGTTTCCGGTATTGTGTGATCCGTTGTATGGACGTGGAACAAATCGTTTGGCCAGTGTTAAGAATCAAGATTTGTTAGAATTTTTAAAAAAACATGATGGGCAGATGTTACATGCAGAGTATTTAGAATTTGTTCACCCGATAACAGGTGAAAAAATGCATTTCAAATCGCATTTGCCGTATGATATGTTGGAATTACAGGCGATTTTGGATGAAATTGGATAATCGTATTATGATATAAAATCCAGAATATATTTTGTTTTTAACTTTTTTTAAGACCCATTTTATGATATAATAAACCCAAGAATATATGGAGTGAGTCGATGTTTTTTATGAAAAAAACTGTTAGTTTTCTGGCGTTTATGACGTATTTTTCGGCTGCATTTGCGGTGACGGCACGTCCCAGTGTTGTGACGACTGCGGCATCTCGATCGAATATGCCGAATTTTATAAACCCGAATAATCAGTTCAAATATACCACCAATGGTCGTGTTACCACCACAACAACCACAACGACCAGTACATCGAATTTGATGGATAATGCAGAATGCATCGACGCATATACCGAATGTATAACCGCGGATGACGTATGTGGTGCAAATTTCGAAGAATGCACGACAACCGAATTATTTCATGGCCAAATGGCAAAATGTTCCAGCACACTGTATCAATGCAAATCGGATGGTATTACCGCATTGTTTGGAACAAATTCTGTGACCGCGTTGGGGGCCGTGACGGGCAGCATTGCCGCCGGTAAAGAGGGTGCAACCTATACATATCCAACGGTTACCAGTATTATGGGCCAACGCGTTGCCGGTGGGGCGATTTCGAATCGGTATGATACATCACAATGTGTAAAAAAATATACAAATTGTGTTCACAAAGATACCGTATGTGGTCCCGATTTTGAATTGTGTACAGGTATAAAAGAATTTAAAAAGCAAATGTCATTTTGTGCATCAACATTGGTTCGTTGCCCCAAAGAGGGTATAATTGCCCTGTTTGGCAAAGATATTGATATCAATACCGATGGATCATTAAAGGGAACGGTTCAGTTAAACAGTCCGGACAGTCGTATTGGTCAAATGATTGATGACGGTGCGGCATTGGCGGCGAAAAACGCTGTTAATACCTGTTACAAGGTTGTAGACAGTTGTATAATCGGTGCATGTACAAAAAATCCGTTTAAATGTATAGAGGGGACCAGTGTTCCACAGGGGGATGCAGCGGGTGTGGCCGGCGATAATACATCCCAATTGGATACGATATTGGCGAAATATGATCAATTAACCAGTGCCGATTTTACAGCCGCAATTTCAAACAGTGACGTTGCAAAATATATTCGTTCCGCATGTCAGGATACAATTGGAACAAATAAATATTGTCATTTGGTGTTTAATGATGAATTGGCCAGTACCGGTAAAATACCGTCGGATCGTGTTGTTTTAGATGAAGATGCCCAGGCCGAAGTTTTTGCTGAGGCATTTGCAACACGTATGAATGCATCGGCCAAGGAAAAAATAAAAACATTGGCGGAACAATTTGATGCCAAGGCCAAAAATAAATGTTATGAAACGATTAAATCATGTGCAATGCGTTCATGTGGTAATGGTAACGGTGCGGCATGTTATGCATCCGTATTTGGTACAGATGGTATCACAAATGGCACCATAAATGGCACAAATTCATACAGCAATATTCAGGTTGGGTGCGAGGCAATCGTTAACACCGATCCGTATTGTATTTATTCAAAGGTTGCTGTAAACAGTGAAGACATAACATCAAATACGTTAAATACATATACGGATGTTAATACATTTAGTACGTTATTCCCAGCCTATGATGATACAACAAAATCTGATCCGATTGGGGCGGTTGCGAAATTAAATGCGTCACTGTCATCGGCATTTAATGCACCGGCAATTGCACAAAAACGTAAACAATGTATCAAGACCGCACAAAATTGCGTAAAATCAATGTGTGGGGATGATTATGAAAATTGTTATCGTAATCGTACGGACATAATGTCTGGTATTACAAATACGAGTATCGCGACATATGATAACAGTATGAACAAGGTTGGCGGTGTATTGGATCGTACAATTGTTATTGGGTTGTGCATGAATACGGTTAAAAATAATGCCGCATGTGAAGATCATTTGGCAATTAAATTGGCGGAAATATCTGCAACATATGCAAATAAAAATGCTGCGGACAGTTGGGGGGACAGTACAACCGTTCGTGATGGTTGGTTATCTGGTGGCATATCTGAATTAAACGATAAGTCAGAATACGCCTGCACAAACAAGGATGGTGAAAGCAA
Organism: Candidatus Enterousia sp.; assembly: GCA_045643525.1. Classification (GTDB taxonomy): domain Bacteria; phylum Pseudomonadota; class Alphaproteobacteria; order Rs-D84; family Rs-D84; genus Enterousia. The sequence continues at coordinate 3,509 of JAZUKY010000066.1, forward strand.
AAGTTGTGATGATTATGATGCTAGTGCGGGTGATCAAAAATATGCAACCAAAGAAGAATATCAACAGGGATTGGCTGCAAATACCATATTTGCCGAGGTTTTGAACGATATTGAAATAGAGGTTCAGGCAAAATATAACGCCAAATTGACCAAAGAACAAAATGTTTGTTTGAAAAACAACAATGGTGGTGTTGTAGGGGTGTTCGGTGGAAATGATTCCGGTGCATATATGTGGGCTAAATTGAAATCAGGCAAGGTTCCATCCGATTATTCAACAAATGGTTTGGAGGGTGCACAATTGATTGCGTCGAATGATTTGTATGGTTCATTTTGCCGTGTACGTGTAACAATGACATCAACCGATCCAAAGATTAAAAAATTCTTGGAAAACAATTCTGAAAAGGCAACGCGGTATTTTGCGGTTGGTGATGCATTTATCTGTGGGTCTTGGTTGAAAGATGCGGATATGGATAAAATAGAAGATGCGGTACGTTCGGATGCGATATCATCGGCAGATGAAAGACGTCAAAAAAGAAATCGTCGTATTGCAACGTGGGCCGGTATCTTGGGTGGTGGCGTCGGTGGTGGCGTATTGGGTAATAAAATCGGAAACGGTGATATTTTACCAAATTTGACCAGTAATAAGGAGGATACGAAAAAAATAACGGAGTGTAGGAATCATGTGGCGTTTTTAAAAAATGTTAATAACAAGTCGATAATTAGTGCTGTTAAGTCTCATTTGAATGCGTTGGATAAATCATTTGGTGCGGAGGAAGGATGGGCAGAAAAAACTGGGACCAATTGTAGTGATACTACTCCTGCTACTACTCTTAGTGACTGTGCCGTATCTATGATAAAAGAGTTTGCGAAAAATGTTGATTGCTCACAGGTTGTTACTGAATCAAAAGGTGTATTTAAAGGTAAATTAACCGGTGCACAATTTGGTACGGCAATCGGGGCAACGGTTGGGGCGGTTGGTGTTGGTATTGCGGCACATAAAATTGCCGAAAACAGTCAACGTGCCAAAAATGACGAGGCCAAAGATGCCGCATGGGAAGAATTTATGGCAGAAATTGGTTCGAAAATCCGATGCTATATCGGCACGACCGAGGCCGGCGGTTACGGTGATACGGTAATGTTAACTGTTGAATAATAAAAAATCCCCCAATTGGGGGATTTTTTGTTATTGCCAACCTAATCCCCATGGGTGGTGATTTATTAAATACCCATTTAATGATAATTTTGTATCACTGCCCACAGTGATATACAGTGATACACAGTGATCGCGTTTCACTGTTGGGTAAAATTTGTATCACTGTGGCAATTCACTGCGTATCTGTGTGCATATTACATTAACCAATAATTCATATTATATGGTGGGTTAATGATAAACACACCAAAATCCATTTGTGTATTGATAAACATATTTTAGATTATACCATTTTGCAAATATAAAATTGGTGGTAAATTCATTTCTACGTTGTCATTCCGGCGGTGCATACCAATGTGGTCTGTACCCCGTAATCTTGGGGACGGGTTTTCCCTGGTCGTCATTCCGGCGCAGGCCGGAATCCACTGCGTCGCAGACAGTAAATTTTTAAGCACCATAATTTACAGTGATACACAGTGATAACGTTTCACTGTAGCAATTCACTGCGTATCTGTGTGTATATTACATTAACCAATAATTCATATTATATGGTGGCTTAATGATAAACACACCAAAATCCACTGCGTCGCAGACAATCATGTTACGATTACAAATTATCTTTGATTATTTTCCAAATATTTTCAGCCTGTTTTTTTGATGAATTCCATGTGTTTGTTAAATCGTTTCTGATTTGTTGGGCTATTTTTGAACCATCATCAATTTTTCCGGTAATTGCTTTGGCATATTCTTCGAATTTATCAATGAAATATATTACAAAACAAATTGACAGTAAGGTTGTAATAAAACTGTTGTCGGCCAATGTTGGTGTGTGTGTTTGAATGTCAATTGGCATCAACCACGATAATAATGCCCCACAAAGTCCAATTGATACAGCCATTGATATGTAATACAGACTGGCATTAATAAATTTTTTTATAACAGATTCTAATTTAAATGCATCTGTTTTAAATATTCCCATAAATTTGTTTATTATATCGCCAACAATTCCATCGTATTTTGTTTTGGCGGTTGTTTCGGCAATTGCGGTAAATGGTAATAATAAAATTGATAAAAATAAATCCAATATTACCCCCAATCCAATAAATGCAAATTTAAATGCTGCCAAAATAAATAAAATAACAAATGCCAGACCAATTATAAATGTAAATGCGCTGGTACCAAAACCCGCCAACATCCATTGAAAACCGGCGGCAACGCCGGTATAGAAAAATCCGGCCAGTCGTGTTGGAATACACATTAAACCTGCCGCCGCATCCGGGGTAATCAACATTTGTGGCGATGTGTTCGCAGATGCATATTGTATAATTGCATTACATGTGTCTGGGATTTGAAGACCGGCAAAGTTTGCGACCGTATTTAAAAACATATCGGCCACGTATGTCCCAAATAGTATTATAGGGGTTGCCAATGTCATAAATATTTTTGCGGGACCGAAATTCAATATAATAATACAAATCACAATTTTTATACCATAACGTATTATCGATTGGATTAATTCTTTGACAGAACTGCTGCTTTGCATCATTTTATATGTTTCCGCCATTATCCAAAATGCATACATTATAATCATAAATATGATTGCAAAACGAAACAGTGAAATATCCAATGTGTGCCCAACCAATGACAGACCATGCATTAATGCCAGACCTACTTTGGCCTCAATCGGGACGAAATCGTCAACCAATTGAATGTTTTGTGCGGTTGGGGCGAATTGTTTTAAATCTGTGGATATATTTGAAATAATCTTTGCGGATGTTTGATCGTTTATAATATTTATATTTTGTTCGGTTGTTTGATCCACAGAAACATTTGTCTCGGCAACACCATTGTGTAATCCGATGGTTAATATAACCGCAACACAAATAATTGATTTAAAAAAATGTAATATATAATTTTTCATGTTTTATGATATCCATCCGCGTGATTTTGCAAATACATCAGTGTATTTTTTTATCTGGTTATATGTATTTTGCCCCAGTGATTTTAATGTCCCCCCGAAATCGAAATTGCCCATATCGGGTTTTGTTAATATACCGTCAATTTTTGGTGATATAACGTAATAGTATAAAAAGAATATTAAAATCATCATTAATATAAAATCCCAACCGTTTTTCATAAAATCAAATGCATTTGGGTATTTTCGTTCAACCATTGCACGTTGTGCGGTAAAACATGTTTTAAACAGGTCACTGTCAACAACACCGTTAACGGTGGCGGCGTGTTCACAGGTTTTAAACACGTTTACGACGGATATTGTTTGGTTGTCTGATGTTTGTACGGTTTGCCCCATCATTGGTGGAAATATTGCGGTATATCCATCAATTGGACCGGGAAAATATGCATCGGCGGCAACCGATATGGTTGCAAATAAAATCAATTCTTTTAATGTTATGGAAATGATACTTAGTGCGGATGATACAACCATATTTATCGCACCGTTAAATGCACCAGATGCCACAGACCATGTTTTTTCCCATGCCGCGGCCGCTAATAAAAATGGCATAAATATAATTATGAATACTAATTTAAATATCACAGTCAGAATTTTAAAAAACAGGTCGAAACCAATTATTATAAACATAATAATCAAAGAAAGCCCCGCCATCCACGTTAAAATTCCGCCCCCCATACCTAACCAAGCATAATTCATCAAAGAAAAACCACCGGCAACACCGGCCAACATTATACTGTTTATATTGCCGATAACGCACATAAACGATTGAAATAATGGGCCCATTACATCATTTGCCGCATTGGTTAATGCGTAACATGTTGCCGCATCGGTTACACCCGTGGCCATCATGGATAAAGTTGTGCCGACATATAATACTGGGGTAATAATAATGTATGATACAATACGTAATATAACCGTTCCGCCCGCCCCAAATACACCGATTAATGCACCAATAAACAAAATTCTAATTAATAAAACGCGAATGGTTTCAAACCATTTAGAAAAATCAATTTTCTTTTCGGTTGTATCCAGTTTTGTCGTGGTTTTTGCCGCATCTAATATATATTGACCAGAATAAACAAATAAATAAATACCAAAACCAATTGCCATTAATATCCACAGTGCATTTGTTACCGCCACCCAAAATTTTTCTGTGGCATCGCCCAATACACCAAATGTTTTTCCCAATATTTCACATAAAAAGCATCCGTTGACGTTTGCAATATCCCCGTTCGCCCCAATTGCAGTTAAAAAGCGGTCCATGCTGGAATATGTGATTGCACCGCCACCAATTGATGAATATACATACCATATCGCAATACTTATTACGATTAACGGCAAAATAGCCTTTAATATAAAATATTTAACAATTTTGCTCATGGTTTAATCTTTTTAATAAAATCGGTGATGTTTTTTGTTAATTGTGATACGTTTGTTGCCATTTCTTCACCCAATTGTGTTTTTGGGCTGATGTTTCCGAATGTACTTAATATTGTTGATTGAATGGTTGGTATTTTATTTGAAATGTAATTTAAAACATAAACCAAAACAATCGTGCTGAATATCCCCAATTTTCCCAAATTATCTTCGGATAATTCGGTATTGAAAACGTTGCCAGATAATATTTGTGACATTAATTCAGACGCTGATATCCCATTTGCAGAAAAGAATTTTGCAATTATTACCATAATTACTGTATATGAAATTGTTGCCGCAACCAAACCGACAATTGAATTGATTACATCTTTGAATTTACCGGTTCCATATGTTTTGCCAATACCAGACATCCAATCGGGAACGTTTTCAGCATTTTTAAACGCAAACATTGCCAACGACAATGGAAAAAAGAATGAAAAATATGCCATAGCAATAATTATGTCTATGAAATAAAAACAGAAACGTAAAAATAATCTGAAAAAATTATAAAATATAAATAATCCTAGAAAAAATATAATTAAATGTTTGATAAACATTCCGATGCTTAGCATCGCAGACCATGAAAATGCTTGGTCCATTATGGCAATGCCCAATTGCATAAATGTTTGAAACATTGTAATTGTTGTTTTCATTAACATGATTATTTTATCGCGTAATTGTGGTCGAAAAAAACCGTCATCTGATATTTTTTCTGGTTGATATGTTACACGTTCATTAATTATTTCTGGATTTGTTTGTAATACAGAATCTGTATAAATTAATGCAATTTGCGCGGCCGGTTCAAATGTTATTGTTGTTAAAAATTTCGGAAATATTACGCCGGTGCCTAATAATGTAAACGCAACAATGGCGTTTATAAAGACATGTTGTAATGATTTTTCATACCAAATGTCTGCGGCGTTTTTTTTGGATATGTTTTGCCATATCACGTTTAAAATATAAAATGCAAAAAATATAATAAATAATATCATGCAAACAGTTGCAAATTTATTATATATTGCCGCCGCTGCGATGGATATAATCTGAAACAGGCGGTCAAATACGGCACAGCCCCAACATTGAACAGATGAATTAATTAAGATGTTTGTTAAATCAATCATTATTTAATCCAACCAAATATTTTGGCAATATTTGTTGCGTTGTCCTTTATAATATTTGCAAAGCTTTTGGTATCTGATACAGCCTGTTTATATATAGCGTCACTGCTGGGTGCGAATTTTAATAATAATTGGCGTGTTTTGTTTAATAATTCATACATTATGTATATTGTAAGTATTGCGGTTAACCATATAATTGTATGAGAACCGAATGATAAATCGGCCCCCGATGCGTTTGCAAACAGTGTGTTTATCCAACCCAACATAGAATCTGTGATAGCAATGTTTATTCCCAATATAATTGCACATGCAATCATTGTAATAATTAATTTTTTTAATGCGTCAACAATACCATTAAATGCGGGCCATATATCAAACCAATCGTTGCTGTTTGGGGTCTTTACCACCCATGTTAATACCTGAAAAGGATACATTATCAATGCCATGCCAATTTCAAATATCCCACCAATTATTAATAATGCCATAAATATATTACATCCAATGAATGTGATAATTAATAATATGCCGGTTAATATGTTCATGAAATCGGCCCCACCATGAAAAATCGGGGTGAATAATCCGGTTATTCCGTTAATAAAAAAATCCAGACCGTGTTTTACAATTTGATTATTTGCATTGGATAGATCAGATACGGGTTGTAATAAATATTTACACGATGTTTCGGATATCCAACCATTGGATATGATTTCCGGGGGACATTCAATTGGTTGTGTATTTGAAATATCCAGTACGGATATTATGCCGTGTGTGTAAATGGCACCAAATTGTAAAAAAGGACTGATTAAAACATTTGTAACAAACACGGGACGTATTTGTAATAATAAAACTGTGGCAATTATTGCACGAAATCCAGGTTTTAAAACATTTAATATAATTTTCTCTGGTGTTTCTTTGCCGCCAATCATTTCGCCCCCACCAGAAAATCCCGCAAATTCCAACCAATTTTTGGGAAAATACATTTTAATTAGGTATAATGCAACCGATAATCCAAAAAATCCCCATATCAATAAATGTATAAGGCCGATACCATTTGTGGGTGATACAAAAAATTCATATCCACCGGTTGCAACCATCAACATTGCATCCAATACCATTGATACAAATGGGGCCAAATTTAATGCGTCGATAAAATCCCAATTCGCACATGCGGGGGCGGGGACCATAACAAATGCTGTTATAATCATCAAAAACATCCCGTGCGGATGCATAACATTGAATAGGCGTCGTATCAATTTCATTTATACAATTATATCACATTTATGACAAAATGTGATATACTTTAACACGATGAATGCGTTTAAAAAATTTTGGATAATATTTTTATCGTTCTTGCCTTTGGCGTCGGGGGCGGTGGCACCAATTGTTATCGGTGGAATTGCCGGGTTGGGGGTAATTGCGGGGTTTTCATTATACCGTACATATGTGCCTGTGGATATGGCCAGTGCATTAAATTTTTTTACCAGTTGTTGGTCGTGCCAAATGTTTTCAGATATATTGGCGGTTTTATCAAAAATTGTTACAAATGCATACAGTGCGATTGGAATGGTTATGATTCCTGTGATGGCTGGATTGGCTGCAATATGGTTTGCGTGGAAGATATTTTCAGGTTTTTTAAATTCGAAAATAGAAAACCCATGGAATATTGCAGAAATGTTTGTAATGCTGTTAATAAAATTAGGGGTGGTGGCTGCATTATTGATGGCACCATTGCCACGATTAATGTCTGATATCGTAATTAGCCCGTTGTTTAATATTGGATTGTCTATAAATCATGTGGTTGTGGATAACGATTCGTATACAAATTGTGTCGTTGCAACGGCGGTGGCGGATGCGGTGGGGGAAAACGTAGATACAGATGGTGGTACCGCATTCCCGGCACGATTACGCCATAATTTGGCCTGTGAAATTGGCAATGTACATCAGATGACGGGATTGGGAATGACGGTTGGGTGGACAATGTTGAATATGGCGTTTGATGCAGATTATATGCATAAAATTGCCGATATGGTTCCAATATTTCCAAATATTCCAATATTTTTTGTGGGTTTGGCCATAATGTTTTTGTTTTTTTGGGCGATGTTGCCGGTGCCTATGTATTTTTTAGATATATTTTTGGAATTAACATTGGATTTAATAATGTTACCGTTGGCATTTTTTTCGTGGGTTTTTAATGGGTGGAAAATATTGCCGGGGACGGGGGCCAAAGATATACGGGCCATTATAAATGGTCTGGTAAAAAATACCGTTGGTATTGCAATGGTGTGTGTTTTTGTAACATTTGCAATTATGTTGTTAAATGCCATGTTTGGAACATGGAATGGGGCGGATACATTACAGGTCGCATTAAGTCAAAACGATTCGAAATTATTGATGGATGGGTTAATGATGCGTAATGACAGTTTGGTAACTATTGTGTTATTGGGAATTTTTATTGGTATGTTTATGACGATGATACCAGCATTGGTAAAAACATTATTTTCAAATGTTGGAATTCCAGAAAAAATGTTTGATTCCGCAGTGGCCAATTTTAAAATATTGTCGGAAAAAACCAAAAATTTAATGCATATTGGCAACGGTAACAGCAATAATAATAACTCTGCGGGTGGTGGTGCCGGTGGTGGCAGTAGTAATGGCGGAACCGGTGGCGGTGGTAATGGAACACAGAATAATTTTGCGTTTTTGAATTGGTTACAAAGTGACGGTCGGGCATATATTAATACCGGTTTTATACCAGATAATACAACGGGTATTATGTTGGACGTTGATATAGATTCCAGTCGTGCTGCAATGCGCATGTTTGTTGGAACATGTACGTCGCCATCCGATTCGGATTCCAGATGGTCAATTGGTGCCACGGCAAATATATTTTTTGGTTGGAATGGCATAGAATATGGTACATCACCTGTAACTGCGTCCGGACGTACGAAAATAAAAATGAATTATAAAAATGATAGGGGTTGTATTATAAAGGATGTATCTGTTTTTGATATTGCGTCCCCCTTGATTTCAGGTGGGGCACGTTGGCCGGCGTATATATTTGGTTATAATGCGTATGGACATGATTCTGATTCGGTGTGTTGGGACAGAATTTATGGTGTGGTATTTACACGTGGTGGTGGTATAATTCATAATTTCAGGCCCGCACGCAGAATGTCAGACGGTGTTTTGGGAATGTATGATACGGAAACAGGCCAATTTTTTGCTAATGCAGGTTCGGGATCTTTTATTGGTGGATAAAAAAATAAAAAATCAAGTCATTTATTCGACATCGGGTACTTTTTTGTAAGAACGAAATTTGATATAATTCATAACATGAAGCAGTTTCCGATTCTTTTTTGGCCACACAAGACAACCGGTGATTCGGATTATCAAATGGCCCGAAGGGTTATAAATACAAATATTGGTGTAATGCCTGATGTTATTACAGGGGATATGGATTTGGCGGCGGTGCTGAATGAGAACCCAGGTGCGTCTGTTTATTATCCTGTTTTTTGCGAATCGACCGGTTGGTGGGGGGAATTATTAGGCAGTGATGCAATTGTAACGGATAAAGTTATAATTTCCCCGGAATGTCAATTGATGGTTATAGAAAAACAAACCGCAACACGAAAACATATGGGACCAAATCATTTGTTGGCCGCCGAAATTCATCCCAGCAGTGGATTTTTTAAGAAAATGAATTCAGGAATTGCAACAGTTGCAGATATGTTGGCAACTGATGCGGGGACAATATTGGCATTGTTTTCAGGTAAGAATCAAACCCAGTTCGTAAATGTTTTAGAAGCGACTGGGAATTCTTATTTGGGGTGTATCGGGCGGTATTGATTGTATTAAATTCTTGATTTTTGGAAAAAACCTTGTATAATCTGGGGCACTGTATAAAATAAAAGGGTATAAGATGAAAAAAGGTATTCATCCAGAATATTATGAAATTAATGTTACACGTACTGATGGAAAAACAGTAAAAATGTATTCATCTGTTAAAAAGGATTTGGTTTTGTCTACGGATAATTTGAACCATTCTGCATGGACAGGACAACGTTCAAATGCCGGTGAAAAGGGACAACGTGTGGCAAAATTCAAAGGAAAATTCGCAGGTTTTGGCGATTTATAAAGACATTAGTCGTATTGGGATTGGATGGGACATACAATGGAATTGCTGATTAAGGGTTCAACAGAACTGAATAAAATGTTTATGGCGTTGCAGCGTACAGCGGCAGGGTTGCGTCGTGATTTTGGCGAAGTTGAAAATTTACAGCAGTCTTTGCGTGGTGCCCGTGATTTTGTTCAAAAGGCATCGCAACGTATTGAAGAAAGTATTTTATCCGATTTGCGTTTGGTGCGTCCTGCGGCAGGGTTGCTGACATCTAATGTTTGTTTGGCCGGCGATGGACGTGATGAATTTGTTTTGGCGTTGTCTGGGGCATCAAATTTTGTTCGTGCCAATCCACATTTTGCGATATCGTTGGCATTGCGTTCGAACGATGAAACAAAAATTGCGCTGGTATATTCACCAATTGATGAACGTTTATATTATGCAGAGGCTGGGGCGGGTACATATGTATTTTCAGCGTTCCATTCTGCACGTGTTCGGGTTTCAAATTTGGTAAATCCCGAAGATTTAACTGTTGCGTATAATACAGATTATATAAATTCATCGTATGGTGATGTTCGTATTACGGGGTGCCCGGCGTTGGATTTGGCATGGCTAGCATCAGGTAAATTGGATGCGTTTGTGTCGCGTCCATTGGATTTTGCGGAAATTGCTGCGGGTGATTTGTTGGTGCGTGAGGCCGGTGGAAAACTTGAAATGGGGGCTGATTTGATTGCCACCAATGGTAAGGTTGTATTATAAAAATCCCATTTGTGGGATTTTTTTTATGTAAATAAATTTGTTTGTTAGACTTGCAAATACAAATAACATATCGTAACATTTGTTCACTATGAAATTTCGTAAAATACTTCGCATATTTTTAAATACTGTGTTCTGGGGATTTACGTTTGCAATTGCGGCCCTGGCGTTATTAATTTTGATATACGGTAATGATTTGCCGGATTATAAAAAATTGGCAACGTATGCACCGCCTGTTGCAACGCGTTTATATGCTTCGGACGGTTCATTGTTGATTGAATATGCCGAAGAACGTCGTGTGTTTATTGATTATGAAAATATACCAACGCAGTTGGTGAATGCGTTTATTGCGGCCGAAGATCAAAATTTTTGGACACATCCGGGGGTCGATGTTCAGGGCATTATACGTGCAATGATAAATAATGCATTGGGGATATTAGGATTTAAATCCAGTTTTTCGGGGGCCTCAACGATAACACAACAGGTGGCAAAAAATTTCTTTTTATCATCAGAACGTACAATGTCGCGAAAAATTAAAGAAGCCGTATTGGCATTACGTTTGGAACGTACATTTTCAAAACAACATATTATGACATTGTATTTGAATCAGATATTTTTAGGTGCACGTGCGTATGGTGTTGGGTCGGCGGCTTTGATGTATTTTAATAAGCCAGTAACAGAGTTATCATTGGCGGAATGTGCGTTTTTGGCATCTTTGCCAAAGGCACCAAATGCACGTGATAGGGCAATAGAACGCAGAAATTATGTTTTACGTCGTATGGTTGAAGAAGGGTATGTTACCAAAGAACAGGCCACAATCGCGGCCGCGGAACCATTAGATATTAACAGTGGTTTTACGGCACAAATGGAACCAGAATTTCAATATTTTGCCGAAGACGTACGTCGACAGTTGTTGGGTAAAATAGGACGTGATGCGTTGTATAATGATGGTTTGTATATTAAAACAACAATTGTTCCAGAATTACAACGTGCGGCATCGGCGGCATTAAATAAAGAATTAGATAGGTATAATGAAGGACGCAGTGAAAAATTGCAGGGGGCTGTT
>JAZUKY010000067.1:0-2038 GCA_045643525.1 Candidatus Enterousia sp.
TGTTGATAAATTTGATTATCGTTTGGGAAATAAATTTTCAACATATGCAACAAATTGGATACAACAGGGGATATCACGCAGTATTGCCGATCAGGCACGAACGATCAGAATACCCGTGCATATGATTGATAATATTCATAAAATTCAACGTGCGTCCCGTCAATTTATGCACAAATACGGTCGTCAGCCCACAGCAGAAGAATTATCAAAGATTATATATTTGCCGGTGGATAAAATTCACAAGGCTATGAAGGTTAATCTGAAACCAATTTCATTAGAGGCCCCCGTGGGCAGTGAAGATGATGGCAATCGTTTAGAAATTATTGCGGACGAAACGGCCAAAAATCCGTTTGTATCGGCAGCCCAAAAGAATTTGCGTAAAATTGTTACACAAATTTTATCGGAATTGGATCCAAAAGAAGAAACTGTTTTACGTCAACGTTTCGGAATGAGCACAAATAAAACATGCACATTGGAAGAGGTTGGAGAATATATCGGTGTTACACGTGAACGTATTCGCCAAATTGAGCAAAAGGCATTAAATAAATTAAAACATCCGACACGTGCACGTAAATTACGCAGTTTCTTAGAGGATTGATGATAAAACAATGGAAAAGAATAAGACAAGTCACGAATATTTAGATTATTTATGGGCCAAAGAATTGGCACAGGCACTGGTTGATATAATTGTTGGATTGTTTACATTGTTTGGTAAAAAGAAATCATAACGAATACAATAATTTAACGCTTGAAAAAAACTTCGTTACAGGAAATAATTCATGTGATCACATTTTTTAAGGGGGACAATATGAAAAAAGTAATATTATTAGTGTTGGTTGCATTTAATATGTGTGGATGTTATACATATACAACAACACGTACGATCAAAGCAGATGGCAAAGAATGTTCGTTTAATGTTATGAAACGTGGTAATGGTTTGGCGGGATATACCGAAACAGATTTTACAAACGCAAAACGTTCAGAACAGGATTGTAATGAATGGTTGAATGTAAAGTAAAACACCATTGGACTGATGATTTAAAATGATAAACATACCACGATTACAGTGGTATGTTTATCATTTTTGTGAACGTAAAATTAGGGATAAATTTTCCTAATTAACAAATGTTTTTTTCCTTGTGTAAAACATATAAATTTTTCTAATATTGTGGCAATAGAGGGGATACTGTTCATTTTGCGTATACACAAATCATTTTTACCACAATTATTTATGGCGACCTGTAACGCAGGGTGTTGTTTCAAATATTTTAAAAGATTATGCATATTCACCGCATTTACAATGATTGTAAATGTCTAATTATTTAATATATTATGCGTATTTTTGTGTTTAGACAATTTTTTGTAAGATATTTATTTGTTGATTTGGTTGGCAAATCTTTGCAGCAAAATTTTATTCTTGAGTATATGTTTTGGGAATTCATAGTCTGTGTGTAAAAAGAATAAGATTGTGAATAATTAATATCCGTATTTACAAAAAATGCTGTGCTCGAATTGTATTCAAAAAATATGACGAATAAGAGGGTGAACTGGATTTTAGAACGGATGGTAGATGATACATATTCTCAGTAAATTTTTAATTTCCGGAACAAATATCACCCAAATTTTCATTGTTTGTAATTTTTTGTCGTAACCATTCAACAGAACCATAAACAACGGCTATACTGGCGGCGACTTTGGATGTTGTTCGGGGCAGATTTTCAATATTATTATTTATTGAACGACCACGCATTAATGATGTTACGATATTTTTTCCTGTAATATTGACCTTTGGATCCTTTACAAAACTTAATGCCGTTTTACTCAATCCTGTGGCCGCCTTGAAACCGCCATAGACCCCCAATACTGTCGATACAATTTCTGTTGCACGTAACGCAATTATTTGATTGTCTATATCTTGTGAATTTTTACTAAAATCTGTAAATAGTTTATAATTAAAATAACATTTGTCTTCGGGGGATAACGTATTGTTTATTTCGCCAATTATTTCGTCAAATGTTTCTATAAATGCATTAACTGT
>JAZUKY010000068.1:0-36787 GCA_045643525.1 Candidatus Enterousia sp.
ATAATAATCTTATCAAGAGAAACAGAAAAGGGAATTTTTAATGAAAGAATTTATGAAAACACTTTTTTCTATGTTGGAACGTGAAAATAAAATGTCTTTTAAGTTATATAAACTTAAGTATATCTGTGAAGATTTGTTAAAATGCATGATAATTGCGTATAATAATAGTCTAAACAGTTATAATAATTCCAATACGGTAAATAAATTAACGAAAAAACAATTGATGGAATTTGAGGATGATTTAAAAAAACGTAAACAGGGGATTGATGATTTACGTAAAGAATTAGATGAAATTAAAGTTGTAATAAAATCTGAAACGAAAATGCGTGGATGGATTTTGGCAAGTGGCTCCATTCCCGTTATTACAATGATGCTTTTAGTATTGATGTTTATAAAGCAGAATAAGACCCAAAGTGAAACCACATTGTATACAATTGGGACTATATCATCTGTGATGGTAATGCCGTGGGTTTTAAAAAAGACAGAAAATAGTTTTTATGATTTTAATAATAAATTTAACGAGTGGCAAAAAACGCATAAGAAAATTCGCTGAGAATGTAAAAAAAATGGGGATAATATCCCCATTTTTTATCAAGCATCCAGGTGTCCCCCCGATGGTTTTATTTTATATCTGGTGCGATTGCTGCAACCGGACATACGGCGGCACACGTTCCACATGACATACATTTTGTTGTGTCGATAACGCATTTTCCGTCTGGACCGACAGATATTGCACCAACGGGGCATGCACCCATACATGTATGACATCCAATACATTTTGAATTATCAATTTTATAAGCCATTTTTTTTCCTTTTTTTGATTTTTTAAATTGATTAATCTCGGTTTAATAAACTTAATACATATTGAAACATTGCTATGAATGATATGTACAGATGTAATGCACCCAAAACAGCCAATTGATTAGATTGATTTTCGTCGTTACCAATTTGCATATATGCTGTTTTTAATGTCTGCATATCATACGCAGTAAACAAGGCAAATATCAGTACACCAACCAAACATATTATTGTCCCAGATGTTCCACCAATAATTTCTGGCCATATAAATGATGCCAATCCGACCAGTATTAATCCAATCATGCCGATTGATAAAAATATCCCCAAGAAAGATAAATCTTTGATTGTTTTATAACCAAACAACGCCATGCAGGCAAACATTAATGCCGCAATTACAAATGCCGCCAATATTGTAAGTGGGTTGTTTGTTACGGCGACCAATAATAATGGTGTCATTACAATGCCCAATGTTATCGAATATATTGCCAACATTAATCCTGCAATTGCTGGACGCATATTGAACGCGCGTGCTTGGGCCCACAATGAAATGCCCAACCCCCCAAATGCCAAGACATAATACAGTGGACTTAGACCATTAAGGCTGAACAGATTATTAATTAATGGTGTTGTCATTGTAATAAATACTGATGCCGCAGTTAAACCAACCGCACCAAACATCAACGCAAAAATACGTTTGAAGTATAATTGCATGCCATTTTTGTATGTTTTCATTGAAAACTCCTTTTGAATTGTTAATATGATTATGGTATAATTCGTTGAAAATTTCAAGGTTAAAGGTTTTTTAAATGAAAATACAATATGCAAATGTAATGAATGATGCCAAAAATAGGGCTGAAAAATATGGGGTTGGCAGTTATGAATACAATATGATTTTGATGCAGGGATTTTCAAAGTTGTATTATTATAAATTGCTTGATTCAAAGAAAAATAAAAACGGTGCAGATGTCATTTATTACAAAAAAAGAATGAAACAGATTAAAGATTCCAAAAAAAGTTTGCTTTTTTTAAGAGATATGACAAATCATCGCTAATAAATGTAAAATTATAATCAATGGCTGTTATAATTAATCCGATTTCTCCGGTTGCGTTTTCTGTATTTGGTATGCCTGTGCGCTGGTATGCATTGGCGTATATAGCGGGGTTTGTTGGTGGTTATTATTTATTTAAACATATGATGCAACGTTCGGACGCTGTGTTGAAATTGAATAAACAGCAATTGGATGATTTGTTAACCTTTGTTGTTTTTGGTGTGATATTGGGCGGCCGTTTGGGGTATGTTCTGTTTTATAATCTGCATTTTTTTATATCTAATCCGTTGGAAATATTTGCATTGTGGCATGGTGGAATGAGTTTTCATGGTGGTTTATTGGGGTTGATTTGTGCCGTGTTATTGTTTGCATATAATCGCAAAATAAATGCATTGAATATATTGGATATGATGGCGGTTGTGGCACCGGTTGGTTTATTTTTTGGTCGTATTGCAAATTTTATAAATATGGAATTGATGGGACGTGAAACAGATGGTCCATTTGGAATTATGTTTGCGGGTATTGATACCGTTGCACATTACCCCAGCCCATTATTTGAGGCCATCGCCGAGGGATTGTTGTTATTTGTTATGATGTTATGTTTATATTATTTTACAAAATTGCGGTATTATGCTGGGGCATTGGCGGGGATTATGGGAATGGAATATGCGATTGCCCGTATCGGGTGTGAATATTTTCGTATGCCGGATGCGCAAATTGGTTTTTTGACATCATGGGGACTAACAATGGGACAGTTGTTGTCGGGGGTAATGTTTATTGCCGGATTGATAATTTTTGTATTTGCGATACACAATGGTGGTAAACATAGAATATAGGTTGTTAATATAGATATAACGTCCCGGTTGGGATGTTTTTTGTTATATTTTTGGTTAATTAAAAAATATGTGATATAATACCCATGAAATAAATCATATTTTAAAATTAGGAGAGGGAAATATGAAAAAAACATTAATAAGTGCAATTGCATTGAATATTTGTTTATGTGCGAATGCGGCATTGGCAATTCAAAGCAGCAATAAAAATTTAACGTTTTCTGAAATTTTAAATACAGATGAAAATTATGCGGTTGTATCACAATACAGTGATAATCAATTGCACGAAAATGGAATTATAAAAACGTATGAAAAAAATAAATCCGGTGATTGGATTTTGAAATTTTATAATTTTAAATACAATGATGATACAAAAATTTCTGATTTAAAATCGTATGAAAATAAAAATTTAAAATTTATTGAATTAACCGATACGGAAAGTGTTGAATATCAAAATGCAAATACCCAATCTTTGATAAATTCCAAAGTTATAAAAACATATCAAAAAGATAGTAATGGTGAATATGTTGCAAAATTTTATAAGTGGACACGAATTGTCGACGGAAAAGAAATTGATGGCGGACGGTTTGGGGCGAATATACATAATACAGATGGTTTAATAGAATCGGTTAACGGTGTATTTATTTCGGTTCCATCGTTAAATGGGAATGGTGTTATATATAATTCCAATAATAATTATTATAGTTCTGCATCGCAGGTTGCAGAAATTAATGGTGGTGTAAACGGGGTATTTATTAATAACGATGGTTCTGGAAATGGTGCGGCCGTTTATAATAATTCTTTGGTATATATGGATTATATAACGGGTGCATTTATAAATAATTATGCGGGTAATTATGGGGCAATAGCAAATGAAACGGGGCATATTGGAAATATTTCGGGCGTTTTTATTAATAATAACAGTGCAAACGGTTCTGCTATTGGTAATAATGGGGTAATTGATAATATTGCTGGAATTTTTATTGGTAACAATGGTTCTAATGGTAAGGCTATTTATAATAACGGTAATGGTATAATTGGTCAAATTTCTGGAAAATTTATAAAGAATCAATCTGTTGGTGGCTATGGCGGTCCGGGGGGAGCGATTTATAATGCTGGCGGAACAATTGGGGATATTAAGGCCGACTTTATTAATAATTCAACCAATGCACCTGGTGGGGCGATTTATAATTCTGGTGGAACGGTCGGTAATATAACGGGTGATTTTATAGGAAATATTTCTTCTAATGGTGGGGCGATTTCTAATTCTGGTGGAATAATTGGTAATATAACGGGTGATTTTATTAATAATAGTAGTAGTGTTGGTGGGGCAATTGAGATTTATGGTGGAACGGTCGGTGATATAACTGGTGATTTTATCAATAATAAATCTAGTAATGTTGGTGGTGCTGTATACGGTGATATAGCAAATATGAAGGGGAATTTTATTAATAATTCTGCTGCTGGTGGTCCCGGTGGTGCTGTGTTGGGTAATATAACAAACATGACGGGTGATTTTATCAATAATAAATCAAGTAGTAATGGTGGTGCTGTATTCGGTGATATAACAAATATGAAAGGGAATTTTATAGGAAATACGTCTGAATATATGGCTGGTGCAATTAATGGAAATATTGAAATGATGAATGGCAATTTTATAGACAATCATTCTAGTGATCTTGGTGGGGCAATTTATGGAAATGTTGGACGTTTATCAGGAAATTTAATTAAAAACAGTGGATTGATTGGTGGGGCAATTTATAGCACTGGTAATATCGCATTATTGGCTGATGGTAATAATTATTTGATTTCAAATAATTATCAAAAATATGAAGATCTTGAAAGTTCCAAAATATATCGTTTCGATAATGCGATTACGATTCAATTCGGTACTATATTAAACATATCAGCATTAAATAATGGAACATATACTATAAACGATAATATCGCATTGAGGCATGAATGGGATACGGAAAATATAGGTAAACGTATAAATTATTTTGATGCACATATTGCCGAAACAATGGATCCGGATGATGAAGATTATGCCAGTACCAAAGAATATTATACAAAATATAGTATTGAAATAAATGGTGATAATACAGGTGTGGTATATTTTAACAATAAAATATACGATGCAACAAATGTATCTGTGACCAATTCAATAATTGGATTTGGTAAAACACCGGACAATTATACCGGGACGGAAACATTTGCAGGTTTTGCAAATGATGTAACCGATATAACGGTGCAATTTACAATGAATAATTCAATATTGGATTTGGCAAATGGTTTTGTTCAAAGTTTAGAATTACCAACATTGTATTTATCAGGTAATAATAAATTGAATTTGGATATTGATGTAAAAACGAACAGTGCGGATCGTATTTTGGTATCAGATTTACAATTGAATGATGCTAACGATAAAATGCAGATTGCATTTAATGCATTGAATTATGGATTAACCGATACACCAATTTTATTTGCGACGGTTAATACAAATGATGATGTATTTGAATTGCAAAAAAATACAATTGATACATATACGAAAATATATGATTTGCAATTATCACAGGTTGCAAATGATTGGTTTGTTCAAATTGTATCAGAAAAAACAAATCCAATGGCGGTTAACGATGGTGCAAATTCTGGTAAAGTATCAAAGCAATTAATTCGTCAAATGACAAACAGTATGCAAAAACGTGTTGGTGAATTAATGTGGCGTGATGAACAAAGTGGTAAATACACAGATGCCGGTAAAAATGGTTTCTGGACACGTGGTATTTATAAAAATGCGAAAATTGCCGATACATCTGTTAATCAAATGGGGGGTGAATTTGGATATGACAGAAAATTATATACCGGTAAATCATTTGATGTGTACACAGGTTTATTGGGATATGTATCTGCATCAAAATCCGATGTTGATGATGTAAAATTAAATTCAACATCATATGGGGTTGGGGCATATGGAATGTTAACAACCCAAAATGGATGGTTTGGTGATTTGGCATTCCGTGAACATGTTGTCGATTTAGATGGAACGGACGGTTATAACGCAATGACATTAAATATGGAATTGGGTAAACAATTTGTATTTGATATGGGCAATAACAAAGTATCAATGTTTATGACGCCATCTGTGGAATTGACCGCAATTAAAATGTCGGATGTTGATGTTAATGGTGTTATGACAATCCGTGGTGATACAGATGTTATGCTGGGTGCCAGTGTTATTGGTGGACCACGTTGGAAAATGCAAAACGGTCAATTACAGACGTATGCAAAATTTGGTTATACGAATGATGCATCAAAAAAATCTGTATTAAGTATTAATAACGAAGAATATAAATTGGATGATGCCCATAATGCGTTGGAATATGGGATTGGTATGGATTGGCGTACAGTTAATGATACAACCAATGTGTATTTTGAATTAACATACAGCACAGATAGCGATTACAATGAAATCGGTGGAACATTGGGGATACGTTATGTATTTTAATTTGTATGTTTAATATAAAAATAACGTCCCGTTTGGGGCGTTATTTTTTATGGAAAATATTTGTATAATTGTATGGTTTTTATATAAATGTAAAAACATTACAATGTGACATACAAAATGTATTTGCATATGTAAAATAAAAATTGAACGACAATGATATAAGATAATATGAATCTGTTTTTTATTATTATATACGGTAAAACATTTTTTGTTACCCCAATAAATGTAAAAGGTTCGGTGGACCGATAATATAACCGTAGAATACAGTTGTTTATTTGATGATATGTTTTTTGTGTTGTTGTAAATAACGCATGTTTTAGTATATTTTGAATATGAATTTTTATATATATTGGTTAATAAAAAAAGGGGGGACCCCCATTTTTGTAATAATATTATTATTGAACTTTTGGAATTTCAACGGTATCGTTGTATTTTCCCAAATATCGGTCACCGGATTGGCAAAATATTTTTTGTAATGAACCGTTGTATTCGGCAACGGCGGAAACATAACGTTCGGAAATTTCTTGGTTTGCTCCCTGAATCCCGGTTAATGCACCGGCACCGGCACCAAATGCCGCCCCCTTTATGGTGGCACCTAATCTGGCCTTGTTATTCAAATCAATAATATTGCCGTGGTCATCGTCGGCCCCAATGGTCATTGGTTCAAACTCATAGTTTGCAGTTAATGATAATTCTGTTCCGGTTTGTCGGTTATAATACTTGCGTTCGTAAGTGGCCCGATATTTTTTACGCCAATCGGCCGTTGTCAGGCCGGAAAACGTATTGCCCACAGAAAAATTTATCATTGCCGGAATGGATTTTTCTTTGATTGCAGCCGTTACTTTTATAATTACATCGTTTTTGATTGCAATGTCTTCTGTTTCGGTTGGGGCTTTGGAAATACATTCGAATTTGTCGGAACAATCTTTATCTTTTTGGTCTGTATATATCTTATATTTTATTTGGTCGTTAACACTTCTTTTTATATCATCTTGGTTCAGACTGTCAATTGATTTGTTGGCTATTGCACCATCGATTGCAATTGCATTGAATAATTTTACAGTTGTGCATTTTTTTCCCTGTGGATTACATTTATATGATTTATTTAATGTTAAATTGTGAAACAGGGATTCGTTTTTTTGATCCGAATTTTTTGTTTCTATTGCATATCCCCACAGACATGTTTTTTCATCACCGTCAATGGTACATTTTTCGATACGTAATTTATTGCTGGCGTCACTGTTGGTGGATGCGGTGATGTTTCCCAAAATGGCCCCACCCGCGGCGGCGGTTCCCGCGGTTACAATTGCATCGCCGGCAACTTTGCCAGAATATGCACCAATTGTTGCCAACGCCGCCCCAGATGTTGCACCGATTGCGGTGCTGACGATTTTTTCTTTGTTCGTGCCGAACATTTGGCCGCTGTTATCTGAATTTTTGCCAACCATGTTTCCGATAACGCCACTGGTTAATGCCATTGCGGCAATTTTTAATCCGGCGTTTTGTTTTTGTTCGCGATCCATTGCGCGTTTTACATCATCCATTGTGGGTTCATTATCGGCCGGAAATGTTATTTGACCGGCACCGGTGGCGTATCCGGATTCTGGAAATTCTGAAATATTACATTTAATTGTGCCATCCAATGGTAAATTTGCAGTGGCTAATAACAAATTTGAACCGCCGGGGCCCATTTGATATCCATACATTTTAACAACGCCAACACATTGGTCATCTTTGTTTGATGACAGACCAACATTTGGTTTGTCCCACGCAAATTCAGCGGTTGGAAACGTTGCTTTGCAATTATTTAAATCTGTAAATGTTACATGAATACTGGTGTCGCCCTGTATCAATTTGCGGGCCAATTCACTGTCTGCGACACGCACGGGCAAAGAATCTGCGTCCGTTATTTTTTGTGATTGATATGCTGAAACCGAATTATATGCCTCTGCACGACTGCGGGCGGCATTGTTAACGTGAACCGCCGCATATACATTATGCGGTGTGTCTATTAATCCCACAATTGCGGTTAACAGTGAATAAAATGCGATTTTGTTTTTCATTCTCTCTCTTATGCAGATATGTGTTAATATTGCAATCTGGCACGGACACCCAAATCAACCGTGCTTAACCGACCACTTTCGTACCAATTGGTATAATGAAATACACTGTCGTATGGTGCTTGGTATTCACCTTCTGGTGTGCCGGAACCATCAGACAACCATTCAATCTGTGAAACAATATTGCTGCCCGATGTTTTTACACGTCCCAAATTGGTGTATCTGATAAAGAAATCCATTTTTATTCCACCATTTAATTCTGTGGTCAATCCACCCTCCAGCATAAATGCGAATTGTTCGGTTGTCCCACCATTATGATATGCGGTAACGTCTGAAATTCCGGTTAATTCACCGGCCCCCGAATATTCTGGATTTGCTTCGGAATAAAATGATTTATCGTATACAACATAATCTGCGATTGTATTTAATGAAATACCAACACCGGCCCCAACATATGGACGTAATGAACCACCGGCCAGATAACCCGTATATGAATCAATATTATAATATATATTTAACATTGTTGTATTTGCAGTGATGGCACCACCATCAACCTGGGTCTGGACGTACCCACCGCCACCATCGGATGTTTCGGCGGTATTGTTATATCCCAAACCGGTGTAACGCAAATACGAAAAATCGATACGCATATCGTTATTGATTGCCGCCCCAACCGAAATTTGTAATGGGATTACAGAATCGTAATTAAATGTGGCCGGTTTAAAGGCACCGGGAACAAAAAAAGCATTTTGTTCGTTTTGATAATCTGCGGACATATCACCCATAACACTGATGGCGTATGCTGCAGACAGACCGATGTACAGACCACTGTCGGCCAAACGATCGTAATCTGTGGATTGATAATATTGACGGCCGGCATTTGTTGCATTTGAACCAACCCGTGGCAGGGCACCTGTGACGCGATTGGCACTGGCGGCGTTACCGTTACGTGAATTCATGGCAGCAGCGGTTGAAATCGCCCGGTTGGATAATGTCGGGGTGTATATTGTGGGATAATATTGGGTTGTTGGAACAACCATTTGATCATCAAATCCCCTTTGATATACGGGATATGCAGCATGGGCCGTATGTGATAAAACGGCACAAAGTCCCATAAATATTGCATAAATGTTGAAATTCCTCATTCCCAGTCCAATCTTTTGTTACCGGTATTATATCATAAATTGGGATATCAAAAAAGTCATTTATATACAATTTATTAATAAAAATCCGCCCATGGGGGCGGATTCTGTCCAATATAAAGTTTTTATTTAGATATTTTGTTCGGATTTAGAATTCGAAATTAATACGAACACCGGCCTCGGCCTTAACATCTGTACCGTTTTGTGAATTTTCGTGTGATTTATCGAATGTGTATTCACCGTATAATACGATTTGTGCACGTTCGGTTGCCTGTGTTGCAACAGATAAACCAACAACATAATCTTCAAAACCGTCTTTCATATTGGCTAATTTAGCCTCTAATGCAGATTTCATTGCCTCCAAACCACCTAAATTGGTTTTGATCTTTTTTACACCTGCATCGTCATGACGGTAATATTTAAACCATCCACCCACAGACCAACGGTCGGACATTTGATAAAATGCGTTTATACCGGTGCTGTATTCTGTTTTTGATTTCAAATCAACAGAAATCGTTGAAGGCGCATCTCGTGAGGCCAATAATGTAGCGGTTGATACCCCATTAAATGTTTTTGCACTATTACCAACTACTCTAATAACATTGTTATCGTCCCCGATTGTACGTAAAATTTCTGCAAAAACGGATGTTGTTAAACGGTTGTTTATTTTGTAACCAAATTTTGTTCCAAAATGATAACCCCACATACCGTCGGAATAGTTATCATAATCAAATACACCCGACAAAACAGGAATACTTGGATCTAATGGGTGTGAAGTAGCGGTTACATTATATTGACCACGCATTTCGCCCAATCCACCCAAATGGATGTCGCCGTATACGTCCCAAATTAAACCATTGTTCATGTTTAATACACGGTATGTTGTTCCCAAACGACCGCCGGATAATCCTGTGCGACCGATATCGTTATCATGTGTATATTGGGCTGAAAAATGCACTGCCCAATTATCTGTTATTCCGTATCCCAGTTCTTCTTGAATGCGTAAAATTGGGAATTCCATTTCGCCATTGTGATTTTTGGCACGATGGGCATCACTGCTGTCTGCAACTTTTAACATGACGCCATTTGACAGTTTTGAATAAACTGTGTTGTGTTCCGGCAAATACAGTGGGTTTTCCATGTTTTTTAATGCACTGGCATTTGCCATTGTTGGTGCAGCCAACATTGATGCGGCCACCGCCATTTTTACAGATTTTTTCATCATTATACTCCTTTTGGTCTTGATGAAATTCGACGGCCCCCATTATTGGCAAGACCGCGGGCCATATCCACGCCGCCCATTATTGGCAACAGCATGTTTTTTTGATATGTCCAGTACACAGCCTGTCATAGAATAGGAAAGATGTCAAAAAAACAATTTTCTTGACAACTGGGTTGAAATATCGTACGGCCCGCCCTATATATGAAATGGTGGGGATGATCACTGTGTAACCAAAGGGGGCTAAAATGGTGGATCTAAAGAAAAAAATGATGCAAATAATAAGCCAAACCGGTATGGAAATATCCAACGAAGATAAAAAAATAATAGATGATGCATATGATCAAATGGAAAGTGGACTTGAACAGTGTCAATATGCAAAAGGAAAAAGTTTCGGACAATCCATTCATAATGCACAGCAGTATATGACCACATTTGTCAATAGCAGAAAAAGTGGCGCAGTAACTGAATATTTACGTAAAATTCATGATAATAAATCCAAAGAATTGGCAAAGAAATCGATGACCGATCCAATGCGAAATTGTAAAATATCAGTTAATAATGATGAACAACGTTCAGAATTTTTCAAGGGTGCCCAACAAAAAGTTATTCAGGCAATTGGAACGTTGAAAAATATTATTGAAAAATACAGAACGCAAATGCAGCAGACGGAAAATGGAACCGACAAAGCCCCACAACGTAGTCAACAGGCAATGCAACATGGACCACAAAAGGCATCTGTGTTGGCTGATGCCAAAAGTTTACCTGTGAACAATCCAGCTGGAAATGAACCAAAACAAATGAATGGTGCAAAATTTAAGCATGGACAAGAAAAATTGAAAGAAATTCAGGCTGTATTGGATAATAAACGTATGCAGATGTATAAATTGTGGATGGAACGGCAAAATCAATGTGCCGCGGCATAGAATAAAAAACACCGAATTAATCGGTGTTTTTTTATTCACGCCAAACCACATTTTCAAACATTGGGTTTATTCGATCTTTGATCAATTGGGTAAAAAATTGTTCGCGTTCTGCAGATGTTGTATTGTTTGTATCGTCTTCGAAATGTGGAATATATTTTTGAATCGCAAAATTTTTTACACCACGTGTTGCACAATCGGTGGCAATTGTTAATAAATCATCAATTGATACATAACGTGGATCACACGTAACCCGAACTTCAAATTCTTTGTTTGTTGATTGCCACACAGTCAATGTATTAATCATACGATCATATGCAACGTGTTGACCAGTTAAGTCGGGATATTTTTCACGTGTTGCCTTGTAATCCAAACCGACCCAATCAATATATTGTATGGCACGCATTAAATTTTCTGGATAAAAACCATTGGTGTGTAAACCAATTTTAAAACCCAAATTTCGAACACGTTGCATATATTCTATTAATGCCTCAGATTGCATTAATGCTTCGCCACCCGAAAATACGATGGCTTCTAATTTGCCAACACGTGACTGAATCCATTCAAAAACCTTTGATGGGTCATAATCACCCGGTCGAACTGATAACAGATGGGGGTTTGAACAATATTTGCAACGTAATGGACAGCCAACCAAAAATAATACAGCGGCCAACTTACCAGGGTAATCAATCGTGGTAAAAGGGACCATACCCCCAATCTGGATATCCAACATTTTATTATGCCGCCATTTTTAACAAATCACTGTGGCGTGCACCTGTTGTTAAACTGTTATTTTCTGTAAATGTTTTTCTTTCGCAGAATTCAGAATATTTACCAATATTAAAATTTGATACAGGTCTGATAAACCCCATGGATCTGGAAAAAATTTCACATGGTGTTCTGTTTGTGCATTCTGCTTGCATAATACTCTCCTTTCTTTTTTTGTTTTATGCCAGTGTTGTTATTTTAATTGTTTTCTGTGTGTTCGTGATTTTGGTTGGCCGCAATTTCTGCGTCACATTTTGGACAGAATTCGTGTCGACCTGGTAAATAACCGTGTTTCGGACATATTGAAAATGTTGGTGTTAATGTCATGTACGGTATTTTATAGTTTTCAAAAATTGTACGAACAATCTTTTGTGCGGCATCACCAGATGATACAGGTTCGCCCATATACAAATGTAACATTGTACCACCAGTGTATTTACGTTGTAATTCTTCTTGGTGTTCTAATGCAACAAACGGATCGTCTGTATAATTTACGGGCAATTGTGTTGAATTTGTATAATATGGTGCATCCTTGGTCCCGGCGGTAATGATGTCGGCATAATTTTTTGTATCTGTTTTTGCAAATCTGTATGAGCATCCCTCGGCTGGGGTGGCTTCTAAATTATACAAATTACCCGTTTCTTCTTGGAAATTTGCCAGATTTTCACGAATAAAATCCATTACATCTAATACCAATTGTTTCCCCATTGGCGTTGCAATGTTGTCGGTATCGTTGGTAAAATTACGAACCATTTCATTTGCACCATTTACACCGATTGTTGAAAAATGGTGATTCCAATTACCCAAATAACGGCGTGTGAATGGATACAAACCACGTTCCATATTTTTTGATATAACCTTGCGTTTGATTTCCAATGCCTGACGGCCATAATTTAATAATTGTTTCAATTCATTAAACAAACCATCACGGTCGCCTTTGTGTAAATACCCCAAACGTGCCAGATTTATTGTTACAACACCAATAGAACCTGTCTTTTCTGCGGAACCAAATAGGCCCCCCCCACGTTTTAATAATTCACGAACATCTAAACGCAGACGACAACACATTGAACGAACGTCTGTTGGATTCAAATCGGAATTTAAGAAATTTTGGAAATTTGGAATACCATACTTGGCCGCCAATTCAAACAAAGGTTTTACATTTGGATGATTCCATGGAAAATCATCGGTGATGTTATATGTAGGAATTGGGAATGTAAACGGACGTCCCAGGGCATCACCTTCGGTCATGACTTCTAAAAATGCCTTGTTAATCATATCCATTTCGGATTGCAAATCACCATATGTGAATGCAACCTGTTGTTTGCCGATAAATGGATGTTGATCGCGTAAATCTTTGGGACAGGTCCAATCAAATGTAAAATTGATAAATGGTGTTTGGGTCCCCCAACGACATGGAACAGCACAATTGAAAATCAATGTTTGCATCGCATTTTTTACATCTGAATAAGATAAATTATCCAATCTGACATATGGTGCCAAATATGTGTCCACCGATGAAAATGCCTGGGCCCCAGCGAATTCATTTTGCAATGTACCCAGGAAATTTACCATGTGTGAGATTGCGGTTAACATATGTT
Organism: Candidatus Enterousia sp.; assembly: GCA_045643525.1. Classification (GTDB taxonomy): domain Bacteria; phylum Pseudomonadota; class Alphaproteobacteria; order Rs-D84; family Rs-D84; genus Enterousia. The sequence goes on from JAZUKY010000068.1 coordinate 13,899, forward strand.
TGGCCGGTTCACATTGTAGATAACCCGGAACCCCGTTAAAACCTTCATACAATAATTCGCGCAATGACCAACCTGCACAATATCCCGTTAACCAACCCAAATCATGAATATGTATGGCGGCCGTTTTATGTGCGTTTGCGATTTCCTGTGGAAACATATTTAACCAATATTCAGCGGTAACACGTTCACTGGTTCGTAAAATCAATCCGCCAATCGAATACCCAATATTTGCATTTTCCTTGATACGCCAATTGGAACCTCCAACATAACTGTCGATAACGTCGACCGCATCAACATAAGAATTACGAATTTCTGTGTGTTTTTGACGGTATATTATGTATGCTTGGGCTGTTTTATATGCCTGGCTGTCCATCAATGTTTCGATAACAATATCCTGAATCGATTCAACACCGGGAATTTGATTTGCAAATTTTTCTTCTAATTTATTTAAAATATTTTGTGTAATTAAAACGATTTTATCGTCAAATATTTCTTTGGTGGTGGCAACCGCTTTTTTAATCGCATTGAATATTTTTTGTGCGTCAAAGGCGACTGTGGTCCCATTGCGTTTTTGTACAAACACCAAATTTGATGTAAATGTAGGAATAATATGCATCTTTAATTCATTTTGTATATCGTCACTCATTGTAACCCCGATTTTTAATAAATACTATATGTAGTAGTTTTTTTGAATTTATAGTAACAACATATAGTTTTTTTGTAAAAGTGGCAATATATAAAAAGTGATTTTTTTTCTTTTTTTTGCTTTACATTTAAAAATGCGGAATTTCTGCCCAATACGCATGTATATTATGTATAGTTGTGGTATACCAAATGTTTTTTTGTGTCAAAAAAAGTGGATATTTATGTGTAAAAATGATTCGTAAAATAATTTTTTTACAAAATATGCCCGTGTTTTTTATAAAAAATACTACATATTGACGAAAATTAAGGTCGTGGGACCAAAAATTGCTGTTTTTTGTTGTGTGATGATTCGTTTTTTTTGGGAAAAGGGTTGCTATTCCTATAAAACAGGGTAAACTGTTTGTTGTCTGGTTTGGTATTTGTAACCAGATTTTTTTATAAACATGTAAGAAAGGAAACCATAATGGTAAAAAACATATATGAAATGCTGCATAATGCATGTTTGCAGAACAAGGATCGTATTTTCTTTGTCAGACAAAATGAAACATACGCAGATTTATTAACCAAGGTTAAACAGCGTGCTGTTTTACTGGCAAAAAAATTCGGAATAAAAAAGGGGGATACAGTTGCGTTGTTATCTGGAAATACACCGGATTTTATTAGGTCGTATTTTGCAATTTTATCCCAAGGTGCACATGTTTTGATGTTGGATACAGGCCTGTCACCTGCGGAACATGTGAATATGATGAAACGCACAAATTGTAAATTGGCGTTGGCGCAAAAATCGCATTTTGTTGATGGGGGGGCAGAAATGTTTGATATTGAAAGCATTGATGAAACCAACCCTGATGAATTTTGTGCTGCGGATGTATCACGTGATGATGTGGCAATGTTATCGTTTACGTCGGGGTCAACCGGTAATCCAAAGGTTGTTGGTTTAACACATAATAATATATTATCATTGGCAGATGGGGCATTGTTTTACAGCCCTGTGATACGTCCCGGATATATTTTTTATGGATTTTTGCCATTGTATCATATATATGGTGTGGTTATTAATATAATAGTTCCATTGGTTTTGCACGGACAATTATTGTTACAGCCTGTTTTAAATCCACGTGAATTTATGAATGATTTTAAAAAATATCATCCACAGGTTATTCCGGCGGTCCCACGTATTTGGGAAACGTTTTATAAAAAGATTATTGATGCCGCCAAAGATAAACATGTGTACACATTGATGCGGGTTGTCGTATCAATGCGCGGTGTGTTGCGTGCAATTGGACTGGGGTGGATTGTGAAAAAGGTAACCCGTCCGATACACGAATTATTTGGTGGTAATACCAAGGTTTTGGTTTCTGCCGGTGCAACATTGAAACCAACAATAAGACGGTTCTTTGAACGGTTGGATTTTGCGGTTGGTGATTGTTATGGATTAACAGAAACCACAGGACCGGCAAACTTTAATTTTGCATTTAGACGTGATGATGGTTCGATGTGGTATGCCGGCCCATTGTTGGGAAACCAAATAAAAATTCATAATCCAGATAATGATGGTGTGGGTGAAATTTGGGTGCGTGGCAATATGGTTATGCCAGGGTATATAGATAATGATTTCGCAAATGCCGCCGCATTCGAAGACGGTTGGTTTAAAACGGGCGATATCGGTAAATTGGATAAAAAGAATCGATTAATTGTAAAAGGACGGCAAAAACAGGTTATTGTTTTGGACAGTGGTAAAAATGTTTATCCCGATGAATTAGAAGATTTATATATGCAAAATGATGAAATATTGGCCGCGGCGGTTTTTGAATATGTAATAAATGAAAAAACGGTTCCGTTTGCTGTATTTCAGGTTGCACCTGGTGTTACAACATCACGTGTTGCAATGTTGATGAAAACATCAAATTTGAAAATTGCACCATATAAATGGGTAAAACATTTTGCAATCACCGAAAATGAGTTACCACAAACATCGGCACGCAAAATTAAACATTTTATGGTCAGGGAAATGTTGAATCAGGGTGCATTTACGTTGCCAACAGAATAACATGCTGTTGAATATGTAAAAAATTATCCACGTTTTGGTGGATAATTTTTTTTTGTTTTTATATCGATTGTTTTGTGTAAAAAAATATTGTCAAAAAATTGACAAATGAAATAATGTAGGCTATCCTTTTGCAAAGGAGTCTTTGATGCACCAAATTAAAAAGATACCGCAGTTTACTAATGAATATCTAGATTTTGTGAAAAATGAAATTGGATTTTCTACAACACGTAATTATTTTACTAATAAGTTATGTTATAGTGACATTTATCGTAAATACCATAATCAATATGGATGCTGGATAGATGTTGGTGTTATAGATAGTGATGTTATATGTGACACATTGTGGAATGAAATGTGTTATAATAAAGATGTTTTTGGAACAAAAAATCCTTTTAAATTCATGGGAACTAATAATTTACCGCAGTTTTATAAATTTTATCATAAATATGATGACGGTTATAGCGATGAAGCTAAAATGATATTTAAAAATGTTGCGGCTTGCTTAGAACGTTGGTGGGGAAGTGGGCAAAAAATTACAGGTGGAATTTATTTGAATGACGACGGGTATCATTTGTTATGTTGCTTACGTGATGCATTGCAAACAATAAAAGAAAAAAATGTTTATGATTTTAATAATAATTTGATTAGACGTCAAAAAATGATGGATAAATTGGAACAGATAAAAGAATGCCCACAAAGATACAAGGATAAAGCAGATGAGGCAAAAGCGTTAAAACAGGTTGTTAGAAAAAATCCGACAGACTTTATAGAATACATTTTAGGTGATTTTTCTAAGAATTTGGATTTAAAAAGGGTATTATTTGTAAGGGGTAATTTGTTTAAAAGGTTACTTAGTTGTATAATGGAAAAAATTAATGAGGTTAAACGTAAACTTACCAATATTACCGAAAAAGATATTGGGCCTGTATTGTTTCCAGAAATGCGAACAGAGCAAGAGAAAGAAAATTATAAAAGATATTGTTTATTGATAGAAGAAAAAGAAAAATTACAACATTTGCGTGAAATGTTAGAAAAAGTTCAATCAATTACAAAATAGGTGTAAAGGATGATGAAAAATCAAAAAATTTTGGAAGAGTTAGAAAAAGAATTAAAATATTGGTATAAAGAAAAAGCGGCGGCAGAGGAGGATTTAATGCTTTTGGATCCTGATGATCCCAGTGAACGTCAAAATCTTTTCTTGTATGAAAGGGATGTAAAGAGGGCAGAATCCAATATAGATAGGGTTGAACGAAAAATAAAAAAAATAAAATTTAAAGAAATAGGAAATATATTGGGGGATTTGATAAATTATAAAAATACGATAAAACATTGATACAAATTGTTTATTTCTGTTTTGTACACCCCGGGTATTATTCCGGGGATTCTTATTTGCATATTGCAATGTATGGTGGAAATGATTTTTCCGTGTCAATGATACCATTGCCGCAATCCATGCAATTAAATTTTCGATTTTGTGAATGGTTGTTGTCCAATGGTACAGATTTTTTATCTATGTCGGTTGTGCGGTTTATGTATTCAACGTTTGGAAAGCCAAAATAAAATGCACGTGATGTTCCAGTGCAATTTGCGGTATTTGCATAACAGCCATTTGTTCCGATTTTTGTTGGATCGGGGATGCAATACGATTCACATGTGTTTTGATCCAATATATGTTTTTCACAATCTGTACATGATGATGCGGGAACACGTGTTGTTGTTCCAATTTTTACATAATAATCATGTGATTTTATATTGGAACATTTTGTTGTAGCGGCGGCTTCGGTTGGATTGTCGATACATTCCCATGTGTTTGTTTCGTAATTCATTTGTAATATTTGATTGTTTTGACATTCACTTTCTGGGATTGGATTCATACATTCCCATATACCATCTGTCATGACGGCGGTTTGATTATCGGCACATAATGGTTTCCTGGATTCGTCTGGTACACATTCTGATAATTCAGAATTCCAAATCATATCCCCACCACATGTGTTTTTTGTGTTAATGGTTATACATTGCCAACGTCCAAATCTGTATGTTTTTACCGTACCAGTTGGACAATTAATATCTGATGATTGAATTATTGTTTCGGATGTCTTTGTGTTGGGGATGGCGTATTGTGTAATATATATTAATTGTCCGTCTTGCAATTTTAAATTTGATATAATTGCAGATGGAATATCGTATTTATTTTGTGTGCCCCCAGAAATTATTTTTTTATTTGCCAAAATTCCAAATGTTCCAGCGTTTTGATAATATTGTTCTAAAATATCAGTCATTGCATTGAATTTAGATTTTTGTAAAACCGATGTGGTAGTTATGATATAATTTTGAACGGATGTTTTAATTGTATCACACGGTGTAATATTCATCGATTTATTTAAACAGATTTTTTGACTGGTTATGTTATTTTTTTGAACACATATATCATCAAATATTTCGTTACGTAATTGTGCATTGTGCATTGCGGTTGTGCATTCTGCAATTGAACGTAAATCAGAACGTTCGATGGCATATCTGGTTTCTTGTTCGGGGATATGATTGTTGGGGGCACTGATTACATAATATCCGGCGGCAAATATAGCAATCAATACCATAATAAAAATATTCATCTTTCCCCCTTGCGATTTATTAAAAGTCTAGGTAATATATGAAAAAAAAGCAACAGGAAAACAGATTGGGTGTGTTCGGTATGAAAAAATTGTTAATTATTTTATGTTTTTGTTTGTTAGGGGGCTGTGGTTTCAAACCAATGTTTACTGGGGGCAATACCGATATTTATGTCAGTCCGATTGATGGTATTAATGGAATTGATTTACGAAATGCGTTGAATGCCCAATTTGGTGGGCAAAAAAATCCTGGAGCAGAATATACGTTGGTAATTAAATTAGATGAACCTAAAACCAAGTACAAGGCATTAGAACGGACAGGTGATGCCACATGGCAAGAAATTATTTTACGTGCACAGTATACGTTAAAATATGGCGATACAGAAATTGCACGTGGTGTGGAAACTGCATCGGAATCGTATACATTTGTTCGGTATTTGGTTGCCGCCAATGCGTCTTATAACAGTGCGGTGCAGAATACAATTTGGGTTTTGGCGGATAAAATTGGAACACGCGTTATCGCGGAAACGGTGAAACATTCTGGGGATGATAAATAATGAAGTGGAAAGAAGCCGATTTTAAAACGGAAATATCAAAAATTCAGGCATTGTTAATTTATGGTCCAGATGCAGGTCAGGTTGATGAATATTGTGATAAAGCAATTGAAAAATTAAATATAGAAAAAGATAATTTATTTGCATTGGATGCCGATGAATTACGTGAAAAGCAAGATGCAATATTTGCCGAAGCGTGCAGTCCATCAATGTTTGGTGGACAGAAAATGGTTATTATTTCCGGTGCAACAGATAGTGCAGCTGGACAAATTTCTGATTTAGTTATGCATCCTGGATTATGTGCCACGGTTATAGTTACCGCCGGTGATTTACGGGCAAACGGTGGTTTGCGTGGGTTGTTCGAGGGTGGAAAAAATGTTGCCGCATTGGCGTGTTATACAGATGATGCACGTGCATTGGCGAATCTAATCCGTAATGAATTATCAGCAGCTGCCGGTATCAAGCAAATTACCCCAGATGCAATGACGTATATGACAACACATTTGGGATCCGATCGTGGTATAACCCGCAGTTTTTTAACCAAAATTGCATTGTATGTTGATGATAAAAAAATTGTTGAATTAGAAGATGTTGAAAAATGTTTGCCGGATACAGGTGCCGCCGATACGGATGATTTTTTATATTCTTTGACGGCGGGCTATATTACACAAACTGTATTAGCGTTGGACAGATTGTTATATGATAATGCAGAGCCAAATGCGCTGGTTCGAAAATTGGATGCACATTTTAAAAAATTGATGAATTCTGTGGTAACAGGACAATTGCCTGCGGCCATGTTTTGGAAAAATGCAGATAAATTTGATAGGGCCAGAAAGATTTGGTCTGAATCAGAAATAATAGGTGTTTTTGTTCGGTTAAATGAATTAGAAAAACAAATGCGTCAAACCGGTATGCCGGCTGAAATTTTGTTTCGTGATTTGGCGTTAAAATTGGCTGCCCGTGCCAGCAAGTTAGCATTAAAAAGGAGAATGTAAGATGTTGCCATCTGTTTATGCCCCCAAAGATTTTAAAAGATTGCGTGTTGTTGGTGATTTAGTTGCACGGTGTTTTGAGTTTATTACACCACATATTCAGGCGGGGATTTCCACCGGTGAAATTGACAGAATGGTTGCAGAATTTTTACGTGCAAATGGTGCACGTTCATCTGATTTGGGATATCATGGTTTCCCAAAAAGTATTTGTACATCTGTTAATGATGTTATTGTGCATGGAATACCAAGTGACGATGTTATTTTAAAAGATGGTGATATTGTTAATGTTGATTTGACCGCCGAGTATAAGGGGTTTCATGGTGATGCATCACGTATGTTTATGATTGGTAATGTAACCCCACAGGCACGTAAATTGGTTCAGGTTTGTCAGGATGCATTAAATGCGGCAATTTCGATTTGTGCTCCAGGTGTTCCATTGTCTGAAATTGGACGTGTTATTGAATCTGTCGTTTTGCCACATGGGTTTTCTATATCACATGATTTTGTTGGACATGGTATTGGCAAGGTAATGCATGATGAACCAGAAATTTTGCATTTCTATGATAAACATTTTGATAAAATAAAAATGGTTCCTGGCTTGGTTTTTACAATTGAACCAATGATAAATATGGGACGGCCAGAATGTAAAATAGATGCCGATGGTTGGACGGCACGAACGGTTGATGGGGGGTGGTCCGCTCAATGGGAACATACGTTGGGTATCACCGAAGATGGGGTTACAATATTTACAGAACGTATGATTCGTGATTGATATGTTTATGGGGTATGGTTGTGGGGGATAATAAATCCGCATTATACGAAGGACATCGGCAAAGATTGCGTCAAAAATTTTTAGATAATAAATTGGCGGATTATGAATTGTTGGAATTGTTGATTGGGTATGCAATTCCACGTCGTGATGTTCATTTGTTGGCACGTGAATTGATAAAACATTTTGGTGGAATTTATAATATATTAACGGCACCAATTGAACGTTTGATGGAAATTAATGGTATTGGGCAAAATACAGCATTGTTTTTTAGGGTTGTTGGCCAAATTATGGTAACGGGGTATAGTGATTCTTTAAAAGAAGTCTCATTATATCATAACGATGCATTATTAACCAATTATTGCAGGTTAAAATTGGCCGGTAAAAATGTCGAAGAATTACATGTTTTATATTTTGATGGTAAATGGCGAATGCTGGCGGATGATTTACATTCGAATGGTACGGTTAATATGACTGCTGTATATCCACGTGAAATATTACGGCGGGCATTGGACTTAAATGCATGCAGTATTGTTTTGGTACACAATCACCCAACGCCCGGGACACATTTTTCACACGCTGATATCACGATGACAGAAACAATTGCAAATTTGTTAAATGTTGTTGACATAAAATTACATGATCATTATGTTGTTTCTGGTGAAATGGTTTATTCAGCCAAAAATTCACATTTATTAAAATAATTCTGATACGTCACATATTGTGGTTAACGGTTGATTTTCAGTAATTTTTAATGTGTTTTTATATAACCTGTATTCTGTTTTTGTTGCCATTGTTGGGGTATCCCATGTGTCTTGCCATGGACGTGATATTTTTTTTACACCAAAATTTTGGTTGAATGTAAAATGTAATAGTTGTAGGGCACAATCTGCACCATTTATTGTTCGAAAATCGTCGGGTGTTATATTGTATAAAATACCATCAATGTTTAATTCTATTTTATATTCATCATAAAAATGTGCGGTTTCATTTTCAATATGTGTGCGTGTTATTTTATCTATTTTTCCGTCACTATTTATATCACGGTTAAATGTATCAATAGTATATGTTTGATTGTTAATTATTTGATTGATACGATTATCTGGGTGACCCAATCCATCATTAAAATCACTCAAATTAAGTTCGATATCATTATTATATTGTTGTGTATATATGTTAGAGGTTGTGTCTGTAATGTCGTTTTGTTTTTTTGAATTTATTGTAAAAAAATAAAATAGTAATATTACGGCCGTCAATAATATCATTACAGATATTGTGATTATGTTTTTGTATTTTTGCCGTGTAATAGTGTCAGTCATTGATTACCCTTTTTATAAAAATATGGTTTGACCTGGGTGCCATCCCTCAATAATTTTTATGGCACGTGCCATACTGTCTAATTCGGCATCGGTTAAATCACCAACGCGACGGTTAACAGACAGGCCGGTTAATTGTTCAATATGGTTATAATATCCAACGGTATCATTTTCGTGTGGTGGTGCATATCGTTCGATTGCATGTGCAATTGATAAATTACGATATGAATTTGTACGCATTAATGCACGAATTGCGGCCATACCTGTTTCTTCGTCTGGAAATACCGCCCAACGCCCCGCACGTCCAATTGCCCCCATACGTTGTGCAAAATCACCATATTGTATATTGCCGGGGTTAAAATTTCGCCATGCCGCAGAACCGCCGGTGCGTTGAAAACGCACACCATCTGCGGTTGTATATGTTACGGTTTTATTCGCTGTTTGTGTTGCAGATACGGCATATGGTGTATTTGAATCATCTGTGTCCGGATGTTGTTGAATGGGATTTGTTTTCTGTAAGGTGTTATTGGTGTGTGTTGAAATTTTATCAATGTTGGATAAATTTTTTGTATTAACGATTCGTTGAATTTCACTGATTGAAACATTGATTGTGCGACAACCTGTTGCAAATAAATCACCACCATATATTGCATTAACTATTGGACCGGTTATACTAAGAGTTCCCATTATTAAAATTAAATTGCGTGCATTTATTAATAAATTATTTTTTGCACCACGAATCATGGAAATTGCCCACCCGAATATCAGCATACCTGTGATAACATTAATAATTATCCAGGCATATTCGGCAAATGTTTGAAATGCACGTGTGATACAGGCCGGATCTTCTAAATATATATACGTATTATCAGCCCCCAGAATATTAAATCCGGAATTTGTTAATAATCTAAGAATGGTTTCTGTATCCATACGTAATTATTTGAAATTATTTTTTTGATGCACCGGTAAAAAATCCAGGCATTGCGAAATCGTCATCATTGGCAACTTCGGCCCAACCAAATAAATCACCAAACAGGCCAGAATCTTCACGTTTTGCCTTTTTAAATGGTAAAATATTTTTTAATTTGCCAATTTTGCCACGTCCAGTGGATTGCGTATCTGTAATATCGGGAAATTCGTTATATTCGGTTGCCAATTTTAATAGTGTTTCATCCAATGGTTCTGATTGAGGTTGTACAACGGGTTGTTGGTCGTTTGATTGTGTGTCTGGTGTATCGATATCAAACGGTGCTTCACCCCACGGGTTTGATGGTTGTATTTCCGGTTGGTCTTCGCTTAATGGTGGCAGTGCACCGAACAGGGCCGTTATGTCTTTGTCCAAATCAACAATTGGGGCATTAGAGGTCAATTTATCATCAATGGTATCAACCATACCTGTGTCCGGTTGTGTGGTGTCTGTAATAACTTCATCAACCTTGGAATTATCAGAATCATCAATTTCTTGTTCTGATAAATCAACATCAATGTCTTTGTTGGTTGCAACAGATATTGCATCAGAATCTGTATCTGTTACGTTATCTTTAATATTTATATCATCGTTGTTTTGTTCGTTTTCAACGGTGGTATCATTTGTGGTAATTGTATCTTGGGTATTATCGGTATGTGGGGCCAATACAGATAAAATTGGTGTTATCGGCATATCGATTGTCGGAATAACTGTATCCGATGTTGGGATGTTTGATTCAATCACAGTTTCGGTAACATTTTTTGTTGCCCGTCGGCGTGTTTTTTTTACGGGGGTATTTATAACCGGTTCTGGAATGATATTTGTTTCGTCTGCTGTGATCGGTTTTGTATCCGATGTGTTATCTGTCATTTGTACAGAATTTTCTGTGTCCACAGTCTGTGTGGAAATATTCGAAATATCATCATTTTTTGATATTTCAATTTTTACATTGTTATTAAATGGGGCTAATGCATCATCGGTATCAACAGGAACGCCAAATAAAACGGTATCATTTGGTAACGCCATTGTTGTACGAACCTGTTCAAATGCGGCACGAATATCTGCCATGTCGAAAATTTCACTGCCTGAAATGTATATGATTTTTGTTTTCATCGATAATATCCCCATAACTTAACAGGGCACATTATAACATATTTTGTGTTGAACGCATATAAAAAATATTTTAAACTGGTGGCATGGCAGATTTAAAAAAACAAATTTTTCAAGAATTATCCGCATTAGAAGATGCCACTGCCCGTTTGTGTGGTATTGCAAATAATGCGGGAAAACAAACCGATCTGGAGATTGCCGTTTTAAAAAAACAGTTGGAATCACAACGAAATAAAAATGCCCAGGCAACCGAACTGATTGATAAATCAATGTCTATATTAAAGAATTTGATATGAGTGTCGTTTCAATACCAATTGTTAATAAAAATTATCCCATGGGGTGTGAAGACGGTCAGGAATCACGTTTGATTGAATTGGGATGTATGGTCGATTCACGTGCACGTGAAATTTTAGATAAAATAGGTCCGTTACCGGAAAATTCATTATTGGCAACGTTATGTATTGTTTTGGCGGATGAATTGCATAATCGACCACAACCCGTTGTAACAGATACGGATTTACGTGAAATTTTGGCACGTATTCGTGAAATAAAAAATAAAATCGGATAAAAAAATAATAACCCACGCGTTTCGTGGGTTATTTTTCTGTTGTTATTTTTTTTTAAATGTTATAAATTTTCATTCGTCATGAGTAAGGAAATAATAGAGAATATTGATTCACAACAATTAGCTGAGGCGTTGTCCGAACGCTATTTATCATATGCGGTCAGTACAATTGTATCACGTGCGTTACCTGATGTGCGTGATGGTTTAAAACCGGTGCACCGCCGTATTTTGTATTCCATGTTACGTCAAAAATTATCCCCTGCGGCGGCATTTCGTAAATGTGCCACGGTGGTTGGTGACGTGTTGGGACATTACCATCCACATGGGGACAGTTCGGTATATGATGCCATGGTTCGTTTGGCCCAAGATTTTTCGGTCCGATATCCGTTAATTGATGGTCAGGGAAATTTTGGTAATATTGATGGTGATCCACAGGCGGCATATCGTTATACAGAATCAAAAATGACCGATGCGGCCATGTTGATTATGGAAGGTATCGATGAAAACAGTGTCGAAATGATGCCGAATTTTGATGGTACAACTGTTGAACCAACGGTGATGCCCGGGGCGTTTCCGAATTTGTTGGCCAACGGTGGTATGGGAATTGCTGTGGGTATGGCAACAAATATTCCAACCCACAATGTGGCAGAGGTTTGTGATGCATTGGCATTGGTAATTGATAACCCCGATGCGACAACCGCACAAATTATTAAAAAAATGCCTGGACCCGATTTTCCAACAGGTGGTATTTTGATTGATAGCATGGATACCATTATAAAAAATTATGAAACGGGTCGTGGGGCATTTCGTATTCGTGCAAAATGGTCTGTGGAAAATTTGGAACGTGGCGGTTGGCAGGCTGTGATAACAGAAGTTCCATATGGTATTATTAAATCAAAATTGGTTGAGCAAATTGCAGGATTAATTGATTCCAAAAAATTGCCATTGGTTGATGATATTGCCGATGAATCAACAGCGGATGTTCGTATCGTTATTACGCCAAAAAATCGTAATGTGCCTGCTGATAAAATGATGGCACATTTGTTTGCAACGACTGATTTAGAATACAGATTTAATATGAATTTGAACGTTATCGATTCCAAGGGGGCACCCCGTGTTATGGGAATTGGTGATGTTTTGCGTGAGTTTGTTGCCCATCAAAAAGATGTTTTGCAACGTCGTACGAAATGGCGTTTAACGAATATTGAACGTCGTTTGGAAATATTGGGCGGTCTGTTAATTGTATATTTAAATTTGGATCGGGTTATTGAAATTATCCGTAACGAAGATGATCCAAAATCTGTATTGGTTGCAGAATTTAATTTGACCGATGTCCAGGTAGAGGCAATATTAAACACACGCCTGCGTAGTTTACGTAAATTGGAAGAAATGGAAATCCGTCGTGAAGATGCGGATTTGCGTGCAGAACAGCAAAAATTACAGGAATTGTTGGCAAATGAATCTGCACAAAATGACCAATTAAAAGTATGGTTTGCGGATATCAAGAAACGCTATGATAAAAAAACAGCGTTGGGCCGTCGTCGTTCGGAATGGGCGGAACAATCCGAAGAAATTGTTGTTAATACGGATGAATTTATTGAAAAAGAACCATTGACGATAATATTGTCATCGATGGGTTGGATACGTGCGGCCAAGGGGCATATGGATTTGAATAATTTGGATATGAAATTCAAAGAAGGTGACACATTACAAACAGCATTCCATGCAATGTCAACGGATAAAATCAATTTGTTTACATCGGGTGGAAAAATGTTTACGTTGTCTGCAAATGAATTGCCATCTGCACGTGGATTTGGTGAATCTGTTCGTATGATGGCGGATATTGGTGCGGATGAAGAAATTGTTCGTATATTTGTTTTGGATACGAATGCTAAATATTTGGTTGTTGCCCGTCATGGAAATGGATTTATAGTATCTGGTGAAAATTGCGTTGCACAAACCAAAAATGGTAAACAGGTTATGAATGTTGATGCACAAAATCCTGCGATGATGTGTTTACAGGTATCTGGTGATACTGTTGCTGTATCGGGTTCAAATGATAAATTGTTGATATTTGCCACATCTGAAATTCCAGAAATGGCCCGGGGCAAGGGTGTAATATTACAAAAGTATAATGCGGATCGCACGTATGTTTTGGATGTTATGTTCTTTGATGCCACAAACGGTTTTGGATGGACGACGGGGCGTGGTACAACAAAATTGGATGATTGGAAACCATGGTTTGCCAAACGTGCATCTCAGGGGCGGACAGTTCCATTGGGATTTCCACGCAGTGGTAAGTTTGGAAAATAAAAACAATGCCCATTTCGGCATTGTTTTTTTGTGTTATGGATTCATTAACACTTCGTAATCTTCTGTGGATATTGTTGTGTCAAACAAACCTATATCTTGACCGATATGCTTGTTTATTCCCGAATATTCCAACGATGCATCTTCATAGCGTTTAAATTTATATACCGCATCATTCATTAATGCGTCATTAAATACACCCAAACTTACCAACAATTCAAAATCTTTAACATCTAAGCCAGTTACTTTTTTAAATAAGCCCGGTTCTAATTGTGTAATAACATCTTTCAATGTTCGTTCACGGTAATCTGTTAAATACATAAAGATTGGAACGCGTGTTGCAAATTTGATTAATTTTTCTTGTATTTGTTTGCGTTTAGATTTGTATTCTTTTTCTTCTTCACTTAATTCTTTCTTTTCTTTGGCTGTTAATTCACGTTCATTTGCTTTTTTTTTCCTTTATTGAATCGGATTTATTAATAATTGTTTCAATATCTTGATTTAAACTGCGAAATCCTTCGATACGCATTAGTGCACGCATTGCGTTTTCATTATTCATCAATCGTTGTAATGTTGCATTATCTACATTAACCAATAATGCACTTTCCCAACGTCGGGCCAATAATGTTGCACTGGTGCCACTCATTGCCATGTCAAGTATTTCAGCCGCATTAATTTGACGCATTGCACTGCCGTCATATGCCAAAACAGTAAAAAGTTAATAAATTCTGCAACCTTTTTTTCGGGATTGTTTTCATCAATATTTAAACGACAACTGTAATCTGTAATTTGACGCAAAGCTCGATCAGGTGCAAAATCAAAAACATAACATTCTGGTTTTATTATCTGTGTCGCATTTGGATGTTGTCCATCGGGATTTTTTATAACCCACGGGGTTTGAACACGAAATGCCGCCTGAAAATATGTTTCTGGTGTTTTTAAATTACGTAATATAAATATCACAGACCAAGGTTTAACAGATACACCAGTTGTTAATTTACCACAAGACAAAGTAATTGTTTTTGTTTCCAAAGGATTAGCCATTTGTTTAAATACGGGTGTTAATGCTTTGACACCAATTCCTGCAGATGTTCCTGCGACAACAATAATTTTATAATCGTGATAAAACGCATTTTGACGTCTGCTTAATAAATTTTTCATTGCATGGCATGAGGCAACAGATGGTAAAAACCAAAACGTGTGCGATAAAATTCTCAATAATCTGCCATCACCAAAGGGCATCGGTGGTTTTTTTGCACCCATTTTTAAATTATCAACCGTTGTTTCCATTAAATTACCACGGATTAAATCCAACCATTTTTGCACTTCGTTTTCATATTTGAATTTTGCATTTTCTCCATCACCGTCTGCTGAAAAGAACGTATTTAAATCAAATTCGTTAAATTCACCGCCCAATGCAATATTACGAATGGATTCTGGCAATTGGTATAGCTTGAGCAGATGTTGCGCCTGTTGTTAATTGATATGGAGGGTTTCCAATAATAACATCAAACTTCATTTTGAATACCTCGTCTACGTGGATAAATTGATATGCGTGTGTTTCCAATGCTTCATCACGATCGTATTCTGATTGTGATGCACCACAAAATTTACATTTGCCGTTTTCCCATGTGTGCTGTATACGTTCAAACAGGATATTGCCGCTTTTTGTATTAAAATTGTTACAAATTGAATATTCACTGTTCGCATTTTTAGAACAATAAACCGAACGTCGTGACAACATGGATGTCAATTCAGTAATTGCGATACCATATAACTGCTTTGAATAAATGTGATTTAATCGTTCTTGTAAATCTGGAATTTTATCTGATAATCCTGTAATTAATCGTTTTGCAATTTCACGTAAAAATACACCACTTTTGCAGCATGGATCCAGGAATTTTGCATCCGGATTGGACCATAAATTGTTTGGTAGCATATCCAGCATTTGGTTTGCAATGATGGGTGGTGTAAATACTTCATCATTACTAAGGTTGGCCAAACAACTTAATACATCAGGATTGTATTTATTCTGCATCTTTTAATCTTTTGTAATCAACTGTGGAAAATTCACGTATTGGAATGGGGGACCATGTTGTGTTGCCGATATCTGAATTGTTAAATGTCCCATTAAATTCAGAATCAACCAAATTTGAAAAATAAAAATCGCGGCGTTTAAATTTGTTGCCGATAACCAACGACCATTCAGAAAAAACAATTGGTTTATCTGTGCCGTCGGCATATTTCAGATTTAATGCATCGCCCAATATGATGTTTTTGCTTAAAATAAATCGCAGTGTTTCAATAAAATCGTTTGGAATATATTCATATTTGCATTTATAAACATCTGCATAATTTTTAATACATATTTCCAATAACAATGCACGACAATCGGTAACATTGTCTGGTAATATATCAATGCCGTAAATACTGGATACCGCCAAAACGGTATATCGTTCGTATTCAATACGACTGCGTTTATAACGCTGTTTAATGATGTGTAATTTACGACGTAATATTTCTGTTAAAAATGCCCCCTTGCCACAGGCGGGCTCTAGGAAACGACTGTCTATGCGCTGAGTTTCCGTATTTACCATATCCAACATTGCATTAACTTCACGTGGGGCGGTGAAAACTTCGCCATGTGACGCAACCCGCTGTTTTGATACTGTTTGCGTAGAAAAAGTGGAAAGATTAAACGATCGTTAGATTTTTACGGTTATTGTTCGTTTTTTGACTAAAAATCAATGTTTTTTAAAAAGTGCTTGCAATTATATTTTAAATTGTATATTATATAAACCGCTTGGGGTGTTAGCTCAGCTGGTTAGAGCGTCTGCCTGTCACGCAGAAGGTCGAGGGTTCGAGCCCCTTACATCCCGCCAGAATAAATTTACGCATCGGTTTTCGATGCGTATTTTTTGTGATTTATTTCATGTTTACATATCTAATGTATGTATTGTATGATGTGTAGCATAACGTTAAAAAAGAAAAGGGGAATATAAATGAATTTAAAAAAAATTGTAATATCTGTTGCAATGTTGGCGTTGACCGCATGTGGGCAATCTGGTGAAAAAAATCCGTTACGTGGGACAAATTTTATTTCTGAGAAAGACGGTGCCAGTATTGTCTTAACATTTGCAGATGATGAAATGCGTGTAAATGGTCGTGTCGTTAATTTGTATAATGGAACGTATGAATTAAATGGTGATAAAATCAGTTTTGGTCCAATTGCATCAACAATGATGATGGGGCCATTAAATGAAATGGATGTGGAACAGGGGTATTTTAAATTTTTGGAAACTGTTGAAACATACAATTTAACAGATGGGCAATTAACATTAATTGGTGCAGATGGACAAACTGTTGTATTTAACCAGGTGGATGCTGAATCTGAAATACCGGTTGAAGAAATAACGGTTGTTGAAACTGATGTTGAATAATAATTTTTATTATGTAAAAAAACAGACCGATATTTCGGTCTGTTTTTTTATCTTATTTAATTTTTTGTAATTTTTGAATAAATGTTTTTGTGTATTGAATGGCCGATACAACGGATGCAATTAATGCAAACCATAAAATTGTAACCGCAACTGTTGGTAATTGTTCGAATATTATAATTAATGAACGATTACTTGGGGCAATTGACATTAATTGTGGAATAACCAACCATGTTAAAAATGCGGTTGTTGCAACCATTTGTAATGTTGTTTTAATTTTGCCCAATGAAAAACGTGCATGTGGAACCGGCATTTCAATTTTTTGTGTTCCTAAAAATTCACGTAAACCACTGATATACAAATCACGTGCAATCATTATGATTGTTGGGACAACAATAAACCATACCGGCATCATTACGGCCAACATTATTAATGTATTTGCGACCAATAATTTATCACCTGTGTGATCCATTACACCACCGATTTTTGTGCATACGTTATATTTACGGGCCAAATAACCATCAAACCAATCGGATGCGGCCGCTAAAAAATATACAACCAATGTTGTTGCATAGCATCCCAACATTAATAATGGGATAATCGCAAATGATGCACAAATACGAAATGCTGATAAAAAGTTAACAAAAAATTTCATAATAATACTCCTTGTTTGATTATGAATTGATAATGTATCAATGTTTGTTATTGTATCACGTTTGAATGAAAATGGGCATAAATTTTTTCGGCCGCCGCTTTGCCCAATCCTGGAACACGTAACAGTGCTGTTAAATCTGCATCGGCAACCGCACGGGCCGAACCAAAATGTGTTAATAGTGTGTGTTTGCGTTTTGTACCAATACCATCGATTTCATCCAATACGGATGATGTCATTGTTTTGGCACGAACTGTTCTGTGATATGTTATTACAAAACGATGTGCCTCATCCCGGACGGCACGTAACATTAAAAATAATTTTGAATCACGTGGCATATCATTATAGACATCGCCGTTTGGCATAATAAAATGTTCATCACCATCGCGAACCACACCCTTGGTAACGCCTAAAATAGGTATGTGTGGGGCATTTTTGTGTGCAATATTCCATTGTGCGGGGCCACCATCAACGATTATTAAATCCAATTTGGGTCCATGTTCGGTGGCCCGTTTAACAAATTCGGCCATCATGGCGATGTCATTGCCCGCACGTGCGGCATCACGTAATTTAAAATGCCGATATCCAGATTTAATAAATCCATTGTGACCAAATGTTATCATTGCTCCAACTGGACTGCGGCCGAACAGATGTGAATTATCAAATACGCCAATGTAATCCGCACGTATGCCCAACCATTTTTCTAATTCATTAACGTTTTCGGCCCAATTAATATTTTTATCATGATTTCCAGAATTTGTTTTTAATGTGCCACGATTGGAGGTATAGGTTAATGCGGCGATTTTATCACGACAAATTGCGGCCGATTCAAAATCCATTGTGTCGGAATATTGTTTCATTTGTTTTGTTAATTCTGCGATTATTGGTTCACTGTCACCACTTAAAATTCGGCGGGCCAACTGTGTACGTGAATCGTAATCGGTTTGTGTAATGCAACATGGACCACTGCATCTGCCAATTTGGTGTAACAGGCATGGGCGTGAACGATTACGCATAAATGTATCTGTGCATGTGCGGATTTGACATACCTTTTGAATTGTCTTTATTGTTTCATTTAACGCATTAACTGATGGGTATGGACCAAATACGTCACGACGTTGGGTAACCTTGCCCCGGAATTTTAATAATCGGGGAAATTGTGATGTGGTTAATGCAATCATAGGGTACATTTTCCCATCGGTTAACATAATATTGTATTTTGGTTTTAATGTTTTTATTAATTCCTGTTCACGTATTAATGCATCGGATTCTGTTGCAACCGTTTCCCATTCTACACGTGTAACCAAACTGCGCATAACCTGTTTGTGTGGTTCCAATTTAGATATATCAATATATTGTTTTAAACGATTTGACAGATTTTTTGCCTTGCCTACATATAATAAATTACCATCGGTGTCAAACATACTGTATACACCGGGGGCATTGGGACTGTTGGCAATCAAATCTGTAAATTGAATATTCATATATAATATGATAGAATATAAAAAAACAAATATCAAATGGAGTTAAAATATGAAATATGAATCTGGACGTTCAATGATCGAAATGTTGGGTGTATTGTTGATTATGGGGGTAATTACAATTGGTGCGGTTGGAATGATTTCAACAGCAATGCGTACACAAAAACGAACAACTGTAAATGATAATATTATACAAATTGTAACCGGTGTTCGGCAATTGTTGGGTGAATATGATGATTATTCACATATTGATAATAACAGAATTTTCCGTGCAATCGGTATGTCAAATAAAACACCATACGCCGGTGGTACATACAGATTGTCTGTTGATCCATCAAATTCAAACAGATTTATTGTTTCAATTGATGGGTTATCAAAATCTGATTGTGAATATTTTGTAACCAAGGCTTGGTCGGATTCTGTGGGCTATCAAATGTCTGATGGTAAACAAAGTGGTGCGGTTGGTAATTGTGATTCGTCGGTTGGTAATAATACGGTTCAAATAACATTTGGTGATTAATTTTTGTTTTGTACCATAATTTATGGGGTATTGTTTTATGGCTGATATAATGACTGTTCCAAAAAACGAGGATGGTGTACGTTTGTTGCGCTGGTTTTTGCGTAATTTCCCATCAATGCCGCAACGTGATTTTTATCGGTTATGTCGTGGTGGACAAATTCGTGTAAATTCTAAACGTGTAAATGGACGTGAGATTTTACGTTCTGGGGATATTGTGCGTATTCCACCGACCGTTTCCAGTTATCGTAATGCACCAAAAAAGACGGAATCGGGTGATAATTTTTCGTTGGCGGATTTGGAAAAATTACGTAAATGTATTATCCATAATGATAATGATATAGTTGTTTTTAATAAACCCGCCGGAATGGCTGTACAGGGTGGAACGGGTATACGAAAATCTGTTGATAAAATGGCGGCGGCGTTGTTTCCGTATGACAAAATATCATTGGTTCATCGATTGGACAAAGAAACCAGTGGTGTTTTAGTCGTGGCAAAAAATATGAAAGCTGCCCAGATTTTGGCAACGGAATTTCAATCACGTACCGCACACAAAGAATATTTGGCTTTATTGGCCGGACGTGTTGCAAATCGTTCGGGGATAATTGATAATTATATGGCACGTGGTACCGTGTATGATATGGCCGGACGTGTTGATGGTAACGGTCAACGACCACAACGTGCAATAACAGAATACAGGGTTTTGGCACAAACCGGAAATGGTATGTCATGGGTATTGTTTTCACCACATACGGGGCGAACACATCAATTGCGTGTTCACAGTGCAAAGGTATTGAATGCACCGATTGTTGGTGATGCATTATATGGTGATGTTCATGAAAATTCAAATGATGAATTGTTGCAACAATCTAATTTATTTTTATTTGCGTATCGTATCAGTTTTAAACATCCAATCACCGGTAAAAATTTGAATATTCGTGCCGAATTACCAGATTTTATTGCAAAAATTGTTAAAATGTTAGAATTGCCATTACCATAGGGATGTTAAAATGTCTGCACGAAGACGTAGAAGAAATATTTTTTCATCATTGCGTGTGATAGGTCTGTTCTTGGTTGGAATGGGGGTGGCGTTTGTTGTTGCGTTAAATCAGTTGGATTTGGAAAATTTACGCAGCAGTGTTTTGGATGTTTTGCGTGATTCAACCGGGGCACCTGTTGAAATAGATGGTGCGGTATCGTGGAAATTATCATTGCGACCGGTTATTGAATTAAATAAAGTTCGTGTCCCGAATTCTGATGGAAAATGTCGAAACGTATTCAGTGCGGAAAAGATAGATGTTAGAATAAATTTATTATCATTGTTTCAGTCACGTCCCACAATTCAAAAAATAAAAATATATGATGCAAATGTTTGTGTGGAAAAAAATGAAAGTTCTTCAAAAAATAATGAACCTGATGCAGATGTATTGAAAACAGAACATGCAACGGGTAAAACACCTTTGAAATATCCATTTACAGATCCAGGATTTGGTGGCATAGAATTTAAAAATTTGACGGCAAATATTTTTGATGAAACATACACATTGGCGGGTTTTAATGTTCATTATATGTCACGTCGTGGTAAACGTGAATATGTTGGTTGGATAAAACCGGACAAAGATGTTTTTCCGTTTATTATATCTTTTTCTGAATACAATGCGGAACGTCGTATATATCCGATGCGTGTTGCATTATCCACAGGTGGGGATGCGTTGATTGCAAATGTTGCATTAGAGGGGACCAGTCGTGCCCCAATTGATTTTATTATCAAAGGGGATATTACAGATGTGGCATCGTTGGGCAGTGTATTTAATTTAGATTTGTCATATATGCCAAAGTTAAAGGTAAATGTCGCGGGTGGTTTTGATTGGAAAAAATTAACATTTCGTAAATCATCTGTTTCTGTTCGTGGAACACCAATTAATTTTTCAGGAACTGTTGATTGGTCGGGGGCCCGTCCGATTATAAACGCAGATGTTAATGCAGGGCGTGTCGCATTAATTGAAATGTTTCCAAATATGTATGGTGGGGGGTATGTCCACCCCAAACGTCCACTAAATGTTTTTCATGATATTCCATTATTTGGTCATGAATTATCACAGGTTGATTTGGATTTAAGGGTAAAAATTAATGATTTGGTTATGTATCGTGAATTAGATTTACGTAATTTGGACGTTAATTTGCATTTGATTAACAGTGTTGGCCGTGTTGATGTTGCCACAATATTTGCGGATGGAAAAATAAATGTTGGCGGAAATATAAAAATTGATAATGATGGTGTTTTAGATGTTAATGCGGCAGTTCGTGGGCGTAATATTACAATTGGAAAATTATTGGAACAAATACGTGAAAATAATTTAATTTCCGATGTGCCGGTAAATTTGGATGCGTATTTGGTTGGTTCGGGTGCGAATTTAACACAATTGATGGAAACTGTAACAGGACCGGTTCAGGCGTATTCGCAATCGGGTGGATATGCACATTCTGAATTGGTGTCATACATATATGGAACTGATTTTTTAACATCATTGCGTCACAGTATTCAGGATTTATTTAGTTCCGAAAAAAAATATAATCAGATAAAAATATCATGTGTGACGGTAAATACAAAATTGCGTAATGGGGTTGCAGAAACCAGTGACGGGGTTGCTGTTGAAACAAATGCAATAAATGTTTGGTTAGTGGGTAATTTGAATTTGGGGGGTGAAAAAATGCATTTGGCATTAACCACCGTACCATCGCGTGGAATCAAATTATCATTAACGGGGAATGTGGTCAATTCAATTGAAATAAAGGGTAATTTGGCAGAACCCGATATTAATATCAGTGGGGCATCGATAACAGGCAAAGTTGTATCTGCCACCGTGTTGGGTGGGGTTGTCGCCACATTGACAAGTCGGAGGCCAAGCGGT
>JAZUKY010000069.1:0-22758 GCA_045643525.1 Candidatus Enterousia sp.
GAAAAATGATTTCTTCTTGTGCCATTGTATAAATCCCTCTTTCAAATTATTAATCTTGACAAAATTGTAAATAATTTTTTTAAAATTGGCAAGAAAAATAATTTCACAGGATAAAAAACAATCCCCCAGAACATTCTGGGGATTGTTTTTAAATATCATCTGGGATATCTGCATCATTTAATATTTCAGGGCCATATTCACCATCAATGATTTGTGGCGTTTGTGGTGATGGGGTATCCATTGAATAATCGTTGGCACCACGGGCCTCGATTTCATCCAGATTATCAAATAAACTGTAATCGCCAAAGAATGCAGTTCGAACTGTTTCCGGACGACCGTGACGGTTTTTACCGATTATAATATCGGCCTTGCCACGGGCACGCTCCATTCGTTTTTGCCACGAATCCTGGATTTTATCATTTGTATTTCCGGATATACGTTGCGATGGGTCACGATTTTCCAAATAGTATTCTTCACGATATGTGAACATAACAATGTCGGCGTCCTGTTCAATGGACCCCGATTCACGCAAGTCTGCCAATTGTGGGCGTTTATCATCACGTTGTTCAACACTGCGTGATAACTGGGACAGGGCGATAACCGGTACATCCAATTCTTTGGCCAACATTTTTAAACCACGGGTTATTTCGGAAATTTCCTGAACACGATTGTCACTGCGTTTGCCACCCGGTGATGTCATCAACTGTAAATAATCAATAACGATTAACGCCAATCCGCCACTTTTTCGTGCCAAACGACGGGCACGTGTTCGTAACATTGGAACAGACATTCCCGGTGTGTCATCAATATACAACGGAACACGACTGATTGCGTCGGAATATTGTGACATTTTTAAAAAATCTTCATCGGTTAAATTACCCTCACGCATGGCGGATGCGGGAACCTTTGACTGGGATGATAAAACACGTGCCGCCAATTGTGATGATGACATTTCCAAACTGAAAAATGCAACCGCACCGTTGTATTTTTCATTGGCACGACCATATAAAATTGCATTTGCTGCATTAAATGCAATATTCATTGCCAACGTTGTTTTTCCCATGGCGGGACGACCGGCGATAATAATCAAATCACTGTGATGCAAACCGCTGATTGATTGATCCAATGCGGTTAATCCTGTGGTTAAACCGGATAATTTACCGTCGGCCTTGTATGCTATTTCTGCTTCTTTTAATGCCTCTTGTAATGCGGATGAAATGGGGGTTACGTCCCGTCCCGTTGAACCTGTGGCAGCCATTTCAAATAATTTTTGTTCTGCAACCTCAATCTGGGCGGAAACGGGATTGTCAATATCTTCGACATATGCATGGTCTGTTATTGTATGGCCTAAATCAATTAATTCACGACGCATCGCGTTTTCATATACGATGCGGCCATATTGTTCAACATTAACAACGGTTGCACCCGCACCGGCCAATTGACTCAAATAATCAACACCACCAACGGTTTCTAAATCACCCTGTTGTTCCAGATAATTTTTTGCGGTTATAATATCAAATGGAATACCCGATGAAAATTGACGCAATGCCAATTTATATATGGCCTGGTGCGCTGGGTGGGAAAAATGTTCGGCACGTAAAAATTCTGAAATATGTTCCAATGCACGATTGTTCATTAAAACAGCGGCCAGGACGGCCTGTTCAGCCTCTAAATTTGTGGGCAAACTTTTTGGGGTAAAATCCATCGTCAACGTATTTTCTCCTTTGGATGACAGGGTATATTAAAAAAATACCAAGTCAACGTCAATTTTAATTGTATAAAACATAATAGCTTGTTTTTGATAAAAATTTTTTAGAAAACGTTTTATGTGGAAATCGATTAAATTACTGAAAATATGGGGAAACAGAAATTTTTTATTTTTTTGAAAAATATAAAACCTTTGTTTATATTTTAGTGTTTCGATAATTGTATAAATTTATCAAATTGTTTTTATATTGCGTTTTTTATCCAATGTATATGTATACCGCGGACAATAATTACATCAAATCGTGCATCACCATGCCAATGTGTTCGTAATATGTATGTTTCACCACTGCGACGCAGGCGTTGTATTTGTTTTGGGGTAATGGCATCCCATGCACTGTGAATTGTTTTGTGTGATTTAACCTCCACAAAAATCATTAAATTTTTACGACGGGCAATTATGTCTATTTCGGCCCGTCCGGTATTACGTCCGGTTATGTATCTGGAATGGATGATGCGAAAACCGTGCATATGTAAATACATACGTGCCAACCATTCCGCAAATAATCCACGATAATATGTATTCATTTATTCCGGTAATTGAATAAACAGGTTTGAATCATGTGACATTTTTTCAATTGCCTGGTCCAGAATTTCACGATATTCGATAAATTTTTGTTTGTCTGTGTTATTCAAATTTCCAATTGCTGGCAATTTAACCGTCATTGGGTTAACGTGATGGCTATCTTTGATAATTTCATAATGCAAATGCGGACCGGTTGATAATCCGGTTGAACCAACATAACCAATCGTTTGTCCCTGTCGAACGGGTGTTCCAACAACAACGCCTTTGGCAAATTTGGACATGTGGGCGTATAATGTTTCATATGAACCATTGTGACGAATACGAACAAAATTACCGTGACCATTATTATAACCACGTGCCGTTACACGTCCCGCACCGCCGGCCGGAATTGGGGTGCCGGTTGCGGCACGGAAATCAACCCCTTTGTGGGCACGGGTAAATCCCAATACGGGATGTTTACGTTGGCCGGAAAAACTGCTGGTGATTTTTGCGTTATTAATCGGGGTCCGTTTTAATGATTTTATTGCACCACTGCCATCGGAATCGTAATATCCGGTTATGCCATCCGATTTTTTGAAACGGTACATTTTTACATCCCCACGCATTGCAGCAAATTGAACGGCAACAACACGTCCGGATTCAATTAATTTACCATCGCAAAAATTTTCTTCATATAATACGGCAAAACGTTGGCCCGCACGAATGTCACGTTCGAAATCCATTTCAAATGCCAATAAATCATAAACGTCCGATAATATTCCGGTTGGAATTCCGGCACGCATACCCGCCAAATAAAAACTGTCCCCATCCAATATTTCACCGGATTTATATACAACATGTGTATCCGGTTTTATATCAACTGTGTTACATTTCCATGTGCCATCATCACATGTTAATTCCACACGACGCCATGGTGATGGAACAACAACAATTTTTGATACGGGGGAATCGGCCGTGGGACGAATAAATTCAATGCTGTCTTTGTCGGCACGCAATGTTGCGATTGATGCATCGGATTTTAATAGTCGGGCAACCGTATCAATATCGCTGGGGCCCATGCCTTGGGCCAATAATAATTTATATAATGAATCCCCAGATGATACATTGACAACAGATTTTATGCCATCGTTTGACGATAAAAATGCAGGCCCACCGACACGGTGGGTTGCAACGACAATAACTGCGACAATGGTCAAACATACGGCAATCCCACAAACTGTGCGTGCCAGATTATTTATATTCAGAATATCTTTTGATTTTTTCATAACAGCAATTATAATGGGTTTATGAAAATAAATCAAGCATTCGACCAATTGCAACGTGCCGGCGGTATTCGTGCGGCCCGTATAATTACGCAAAATCAATCACATATGTCACGTATTCGTGTTTGGTGGATATGCCGGCAATTACGACGTGGCGTGCCGGTGGCAAAAATTATCCACAATAAATGGTTTTATGGATTGGCGTTTTATACCAATCGTTATACGTTGGACCCACGACCGGATACAGAAACGTTGGTTGGTGCCGTTATTTCAGATTGCGTAACCGATACACCAAAACGAATATTGGATTTGGGAACGGGAACGGGGTGTATAATTGGGGCAATTGTTAAAAATGTTGTGGAAATGACGGGGGTTGGTGTTGAATTGTCACGTGGTGCATGGCACGTGGCACAACGAAATATGCGTTCGTTGAAAATTGAAAAACGGGTTCGAATTATACGTGGAAATTTTGCAAATCCAAAAATATTGAATGAAAAATTTGATATTATTGTATCAAATCCGCCATATATTGCGTACGGTGATGTGCGGGTTAATGATGGGGCAATGCATGATCCAAAAATGGCCCTGTATGCACGGGAGAATGGTTTGTGGGCATATCGTGTAATTGCAAAGAATGCGATTAACTGGTTGCGGTCCGGTGGACGTATATATTTGGAAATTGGTGACGGACAAACAAATGCGGTTCGTGATATATTTCAAAATATTGGGTGGCAATATATCAGTGTTCAATCGGATTTGGCGGGTATTGAACGTGTTTTGGTGTTTACAATATAATCAATTACATAATTGGCCATAATTAAACCGAATGTTCCGGTAACAGTTATTATTGAACCAAATGTATGACCGTTTACGTTGTTATCTGGGGTTTGGGTGGAATATACAACGTTAATATCGGGCAGGCCCGCATCACGTACCATACGTCGCATGTGTGCCGCCAATGGGCATACACTGGTTTTGGACAGACGGGCAATTCTGATTTGGGTGATGTCCGTTTTTCTGGCGGCACCCATGCTGGATATTATTGGAATATTATTTTTGGCACACCATTTATATAACATTAATTTTGATTGTGCGGTATCAATTGCGTCAATTACAAAATCTGGGGTAAAATCCAGTTTTGTATTTTCATCAAAAAATATTTTTAATGTGGTTGTTTTTATTTGTGGATTTATATCAAAAATGCGTTTGCGTGCCACATCAACCTTTGGTAAACCAATTGTAGAATCCAATGCAAATAATTGACGATTTATATTTGATTCATCAACAACATCTGAATCAATAAGTATTATGTTGCCAATGCCACAGCGGGCCAATGCCTCGGTTGCAAATGAACCAACCGCACCGCATCCAACAACCATTACGGTTGCGTTTTTCAATTGGTTAATTTTATCATCACCCAATAACATTCGTATTCTGTGTAATCTGTCCATGTTGTAATATTCCTGTGGTGTTATTATAAATCTGGTGTTTATCAATTTCTATATGTTTTGTTATTTTGTTAAATACATTAATTAATATTTTTGCAGAATCTATAATTGTGGTATCACTTTCAATTAATATTCGATTAATTGGTGTTGCGCGTAATGAATCAAGTATTTTGTTTGATTCGCAATTCAATATGCTGGGGCCATATGAGAAATAAACGTTTTTTATTTTTGCAAATTGGTTTACTATGTTGGTATTTCCATTAAATCCGTGTAATATTATTGCGGGAATATCGGATTTGTTTTTTATCATATGAAATATTTCATTCCATGCATGGACACAATGAATATGTAACGGGCGATTGTATTTGGATGCAATTTGTATATGTTGTGAAAACAGTTTAATTTGTGAGTCCAATAATGGGCGTGTTTTATCAATACCACATTCACCAATCATTGCATTTGGGGTGCTTTGTAATAAATTACACAGTTTTTTATCCCAATTTTTTGATACGGTGTGTATGTGCCACGGATGAATACCAAAACATGGAAAAATATTTTTATTTTGTTTTGATGCGTACGAAATTAATTCCCAATCAGATTCTGTTACAGAATTACAAATATAACCCGTACCAATATCTGATGTTATTGGGGTCGAATAATGACAATGTGCATCAATTAATTTTTTCATTGTTGATGTAATGTTATCCAAATAAAACATGAATTGCAAACGGGGCAATAAATGCGGTCATTAATCCCGATATTACGATTGCTAAACTGCTTAAAGCACCTTCGGTTGGCCCCATTTGCATTGCCTTGGTTGTGCCAGCGGCGTGGGATGCATTTCCGATGGCCAGACCACGTGAAATTGGATTTTTTATATGAAAAATACTGCAAATGATGTCACTGACCGATGCACCTAAAATTCCTGTGACAATTACAGATGATACTGTTAATGCAACAATTCCGCCCAATTTTTCCGTAATACCAATTGCAATTGCGGTTGTTACGGATATTGCGACCAATGATTTTGCAAACGTTGCACCCAATCCAAACAGTATGCAAATTATTCCGACCGAAAATACAGAACATAAAACACCAACAAACATTGCAATTAATATCGCTAACCAATGTTTTTTTAATAATGGTATTTGACGGTACATTGGAACCGCAAAGCATACTGTGATTGGAACCAAAATGTATGTCATATATTTGGTGCTGGTTGCATATGTGTTGTATGGCACATGTAATAACATTAATAATGCAATAACAAATATTGTTGCCAAAAACAATGGTGTGGTAAATGCATGTGGCCAACGTTTATTTAATAATACGGCAAATATAAACATTGTAATGGTTATTGTTGGACCGAAATATGTGGATGTGGTTAAAAAATCAATCATTGTTTATTGCCTGTATTTTTATTGTTGATTAATGCATCGGCAACCAAACCTGTTGATATCATTGATACCAAATAAGTTATAACCAATAATATTATCAATATTGGCCAAATTTGTGAGATGTCACCCCATATATCTATTATCGCCACCGCCGGTGCTACAAAAAATAATCCCATGATGCTGTGTAACCAATTTGCAACATCTTGGACCCACGATAATTTTATAACACCAAATACCAATGCTAAAAACATTAAGATTAAACCATAAATACTGCCGGCAATTGGTAATGGAATAAAATATTCCATTGTTTCACCCAAAAATACAAAAATCATTATTATGCAAATTTGAAATAAGTATTTCATATAAATCCCCTGATATAATTATGATGATACAAAATGACAATTTTTTTCTGTACAGGAATGAAATCGTTAAAAATAGGGGAAAATATAGTTGTTTGTATTTTATTTTTGTAATACCGCAAAAATTTCCCAATGAGTACTGCCAACAAATTGATCCACAGGGACAGATTTTATGATTTTATATCCGCCACGTGATAATGTTTGTACATCACGGGCAAATGTTGTTGGGTTACATGAAACGTATATAATTCGTGATACGTTCGATTTGTTCAATTGACGACATTGTGCATCGGCCCCAGCCCGTGGCGGGTCCATTACAACACAATCATATTTATTTAACATAGATACAGTTAATGGGTGGGTAAATAAATCACGATTAACCCCAATACCATTTATATCAAATCCGTCTGCATTTAATTGATATGTAAAATTTCCCAAACCACAAAATAAATCGGCGATATGGTTATAACCTGTGGCGGCATCGATTACCATTTTACGGATGATATTTTCACTGGGGACAGTTGGTTGTAAAAATGCACCGGTTGGATAATCTGTGGTTGTGTTTTCAAATGATATACGTGGTGTTTGACGTTGAACCAGAATTTGATTGTTCCACGTAACGCGTATAACATTTAATTTTTGAACTGCGTTTTTGAATTCTTGACTGTAATACGGAACGGTTGAATTTATCGCGATATCAATACCATTATCACATTTAGTTACCAAACATGATCCGGCCCCCATCCATGGCAGGGCGGCAATATCTGGTAATACGGAATTTATTTCGGACACCAAATTTGGACAATATGTTAACGGTATAATATTTTTAGAATGCACACCAAAAAAACCAAAACTACCATCGCCAAAACAAAAATCGGCACGTCTGCGTGTTCCACCATCAATCCATATCGGGGAATCCGTTGTAACAATATTATGCAATGTGGCCATTTTATTTTCACGATAATCAGTGGCGGTCCAATCAAATTTGCAACCGCCACATAAATTAAATAATGGACATTTGGTATTACATTTTTCTGACATCAGAAATTTACCCTGAAACCTGCACGTAATTGATGGGCGTCTGGTGCCATATCAGATAATCCCTGAATTTTTGGTGAAAACATGTACATGTACCTGTATCCAAAATCCAATGCAAATCGAGCACCCATTTCGACACCAATCCCCGCCAATGCTGATACAACTGGTGAAATTTTATTTTCAAATGTAACGTCACTGGATTTATTCCATGTTGCACCACCACCAAAACCAACGTATGGAACAACACGTTGACGACGAAATGCACGATAAATATTATCAATACGTGCATCAAATATTGCGTTCATCATTGCGGTGTTTCCATCAATTTTAAATGCATTCCATTCGGCGGCGGAACGTATATAATTGGCTTCTAATCTAAAAATATCATACGGACGCCATCCGGCCATAATTTCAAATGATGAAGTATTTTTGCCGGTTAGATGAATGTCATCAATGTTTGTATCCTGCCACATGGAAAAATTGTATGCAGCCCCCACATAAAAACGACGGGTGCGGGCAAACGCTTCGGCATCATGACCATATGGTGAATTTTTTGCGGGCGATACAATTTGTTCCGTGCGATATAAAATGTCTGCGTTCGCGGTTAATGGTAACATACATAGTGCAAATAATAAAATTTTTTTCATACCTTTATTCCCCTTATGTCTTAGAAATTAAACCGCATTGTGACCATAAGATTACCAATGTTGTCTGCACCACCGCGGGCGGTATTCCAACCGAAACCATTACCGGCCATTAATTGGTTTTGATACATTACATCAATACCGATTAAATCTGTAAACATAACATTTACGCCAATTGTGGCACACGGGGCAACAAATGTAAATCCATCGGCACCGTTTGTGCCATCAAATTGATATTGACCGATGCCGGCACCAATACCCATAAATGGGACGAATGAACGTCGTTGTGTAACATCACCGGTCATAACATATCTGCGGGCAAAATCAAAATACAACATTGCATTGGCTGTGCGGTATTTCGCCTGCATATCATTCAAATCAGAAAAGTGCAAAGTTGTTGATTGAAAATCTATTTCACTGCGAACATATGATGACAAATTCCATCCCAGACCAATCATGCTGGACCAACTGTTGGATGGTTTGTATTTTGTACCATTAAATTTTGCCTGTTCTGTTAGAAAACTAAGGTTTATTCCACCACCCATGCGAACGTACATCGATGTCGGGATAAATATTTGGGTATTTGTTGTATCAACAACGCCACGTTTTTGATATACATCACGCCCCAATTCACCGGGGGCCTCATCCGGGACAACAACAACGTTTTTGCGTGCACCAACTAAATCCAAACCTTCGGATACTTCGTTTTTAAATTGTTTTGCATCAAAACGCACGGCGGCGGATGATATGGTCGGCAATGCCAATGCCATCACAGTAAATAAGTATGGTATATGTTTCATTTTCTTCCTTTCCGTAAATTCGGATTTATACTTCCTGTGACTGATTATTAAATAATCTGATATAAATTGCAACTTGATTCCGTCCATTTTTACAGTTAATATTACAGGCATGAAAAAAAATAAAGATAAAAAAATAGCATTGATTGCTGGGGCGTTGGATTTGCCGTTTTTTACGCGTGATGCATTACGTCGTGCGGGTTGGGATGTTTATATTGTTGGATTGAAAAATTTTGTTAATGAAAAATTAAATCCAGATATCACGGTTCGATTAGGGGGGGCGTGGCCCGCAATTCGCCAATTTAGACGTCGTGGAATTCGTAAATTGACGTTTGTTGGGGCGTTGGGCCATCCCAATTTATCGGATGTTCGGCCCGATTTGTGGTCTATTGGTATGTTGTTCAGTATTATGAAAAATCAACGGGGGTATGATTCAATGGCGGTTGCATTAAATAAGGCACTGGAAAAACGTGGTTTTGAAATTGTTGCGGCACAGGATGTTGCACCGGAATTGGCATTTGAAACGGCGGGAATAAAAACACGTGTGCGGCCAACAAAACGTGAAATGGGGGAAATTGAACGTGCAATTGATGTTTCTCATACCATTGGGGCGGCGGATATTGGTGCATCGGTCGTTGTTGATAAACAGGTTATCGCGGTCGAGGCGGCCGAGGGAACCGCACGCATGTTGGATCGTGTTGTTGAAATGCGTAAAAACAAAAAACGTGCCAGTGGTGTGTTTGCAAAAATGACCAAACCGGGACAGGATTTGCGTATTGATATACCGGCAATTGGGGTTGATACAGTAAATGCGGTTGCTGATGCACATTTACGTGGAATTGTTGTTAATTCCAAAACATGTTTTGTTGTTGATAAAGAAAATGTTATTAAAACTGCAAATATACGTGGCATATTTATTATGGCGATTGATTAAGACGGATGTTTGTAAAAAATGGCACCGATATAAATCGGTGTTTTTTTTAATAAATACTTGGCAATTTATTTTTTTTGTTTATATTTGCCTGTGTAAACAGGAGGCTGTAAATGGCAAAAAAAGAAACTGTTAAAAAAGAAATGATCGCTAATTTTGATGGAACGATTGGTGTTACCGTTCCAACGTGTGTGGAATGGGATTATGTTAGTATGGCGGGTTCTTATCTGGCGAAAATTCCGTCCGGATTAAAGTGTAAAAAATTGGATTTGAGTGCTGCTAAAGATGCGGTAATTCAGTCCGGATTAGAGTGTGAAAGGTTGTGGTTGGATGAAGGTACTATAAATCTTAAAATATCAAAAAATGTAAAAATAAATACAGTGGATCTTAGCGGAACTGATGGTGCAGTAATTCCGTCTGGGTTAGAATGTGAAGAATTGGACTTGTGTGGGGCAGAAAACTTTAAATTACCAAAAAAATTGAAAGTAGGCGAATTAAATTTAGTGGCTGTTGATGATGTAATAATCCCGTCCGGATTAGAGTGCAAAAAATTGGTTGTGTCCGATAGTCCCAGTATTAAATTTCCGGATAATTTACAAATTGATACGTTAGAATTAAATTCAGCTAATTTTGTATTTCCATTTGGCCTTAAGTGTAATAAAGTGTTGTTTGATGACTTTATGATTATGGGGGGAAGCCAAAAACCAATTAAATTGCCAATTTCATTGAAAAATAAATGTTTTTATAGTGATAATAATGGACAACCATTAACGGATGAGGATTTTTATTATATGCATGTAGTTTTTTATAATGATAAAAAGCAAAACGATTTAAAAAATGGAAAAGACAAATTAATTGAAAAGGCTAAAAAAGAATCACGTATAAAAAATACAGACAAAAATGATGAAACATGGTTTCAAAAATACGGTTTGCAAATAAATAACAAAGAAAATGAATTTGTTAAACAAAAAATAAATGCGTTAATTTTTGATACCAAAAATTTGATGAATATGCAAATGACAAAACAAAAATGAACATTTAAAAAATCCCCAAATAAAAATGGGGATTTTTTTATTTTTAGATATATTTATTATTTCTTTTTAATATCCTGAACCGTTACCTTGAATACAACGGCTTTGCCGGCCAATTCGGGGTAATAATTTGTTGGAAATGTGATGTTTACATCACGATTTTCCCCCTTGGTTGCACCGATTAATTGTTCTTCGAATCCTGGAACGAATTGACCACTGCCCAATACCAATGGAAATGCCTGGGCGGTGCCACCTGGAAATTGAACGCCATCCAAATATCCGGCAAAATCTATGATAACTGTATCGCCATTTTGTGCGCTGGCGTTGCTGTTGCATGCTGTCATTGTTAATGCTCCCATAATTGCGGCCACAGATAATAATTTTTTCATATTTTCCCCCTTGGTTTTTTATATGATAAATAATTAAATCAATGGTCGCAATCTTTATTTTTTATTTTGTTTTTTTACGGTTGGAAAATACCATTACCATGGATGACATTAATAATTCAGCCACAAAATTGCATGGTTGTTCAAAACGTTCTTGTTCACGACGTTCGGCATGGCGTAATTTGGCCTCTGTATTTGCCTTTAAAACACGTTCTTGGTCTTTTTTGCTTAAATTTTGCCCGTGAATTGGCACTACGATTTCATCTGGTAAAATCATTTTTATACTCCTTGGTTTATTTGTGAATTTTTTATAATACTTCGGTGACAGCGCGCAGTGCCCCATCACGCGATAATTGGACAACGCGTATTTTTTTATGCATTTCCGTGATTAAATCTGTGCGATTATATGCCGGTTGGGTATGCAATATACGATCCGCAAATGCTGCATAGGCGGCTTCGGCACTTTCTGCATGGATTGTGGTGTAAAAATGGTCGTGTCCCGTTCCCAACATTTCCCATAATACGGCGGCATTATCAGTTGATATTTCACCACCAATGATAACATCCGGGGTCATTCTAACAACCAAATCCAATAACCGTGCATAATTAAAATCATTCGATTGTTCCGTTCTGGACAATATAAAATGAACACGGTTTTGTTGTGGAACACGAATTTCACGTGCATCTTCGACGGTAATAACACGACTGTTTGTGTCAATTAATGTCAACATATGATTTAAAAAGGTTGTTTTACCGGTTGCAGTGGCCCCACTGATTAATATGGGACTGCCATCGTTTATGGCGGTCATTAACCTGTCATATGGATCATCGGGACGTACGTTGTCACGTGGTTTTATACGTAATAATTGTTGTCCACGTTGTAAATGATAGTTTTCAAAACTGGTGTCCGATGCCCCACCACCACGAATGTTTAATGCAACACCGCCGGTTATATCACGTTCGTCATATTGGACGTTTGGCCCCGCAATTGCTGTAAAACGATGATTCCCTGGTAATGTTGCGTATACAACGGGTACACCATGTTGCGGATTAAACGGACGTTCATATATGTTTGCGACTGTATGTATTAAATCAATTAAGTATTGTTGACTTAAATTTGGGGCGTCATATGCAACCCATGGAACCCGTGCACCGTGCAAACGTAACCATACCTGGCCGGCATGATTGATGGCGATTTCTTCGACAAACGATGGTTTGTAAAATTCCGCCAATGGACGTAATAAAGATTCCAATACTATATTTGACATCGGGTATATTTTATCATAAATCTGACCTTGAATCAAAACGGTTTATTTGATAAAATGAAGAAAAAGAGAGATTTTGATATGAATAAAAAAAATTTTGGTTTGATTTTGGTAATGGCTGCTTTGACGGGATGTACGTCTGGTTCAGATGTTGCGTATAATCGTGCCGATTTTGCACAGGGTGGGGCGGATGCACCATTATATAACGAACGAACCAGTGGTTTTATGCAGGCTGATAACCAATATGCAAATATTGATTCATATAAACCAAAGACAGCCGAAGAAAAGGAATTATCAAATAATCGGTGGAATACATCACGCATGGATACCCATTGGCAGGAATATCGTGGTGCCATGGTGCGTGTGCAAATATTGTTGGGAAATACCGATTTGCGTGAAATGCGTTTACGTTTGATGCAAAATTCAATGGGTATGGATGTTGATGGTGATGCCAGAACCATATTGTCAAAGGTTGCGGATTATGAAATGAAGCATGTTTGTGGCCGTAATGCAGATAGCATTGTTATGGTATATGATCAACCATCGTTTGATGTTATGCGTCCAACACCATATTTTGATTATCGAATTGAAGCCGAAGGTTCCACAATGCGTGAATATGGTTTCAGATGTGTTTATAACAATTAATTAGTTGCTAATTTTACTTTGTGTGTTTTTTTTGCTTGACAATTATTAACTGTTGTCATATTGTTCTTGCTCTTGTTTAAATATTTAGGATTAGAAATGCAGTTTAAAGAAACAGTTTGTTCTATAAAGGATTATTTTAATAAAATTGTGGATTATTTTGTGCCTGCTGGGGCGGGCAAAATGAATCTTGATGCAGATAATGATAAAGTATTGTTGCATAGTATGGCATCTGAGATGATGTATATATCTGCATCTGATGGACATCGGTATTTTTATTATGTTGCGGATTTAAAATATCTTGATCATGCCACACGTTTATTTAGGCGAAATGATATAAAGGTTTGTAGACATAATTCGCGTATGGATTATTCGCCAACGGTTGTTTTGCGTTGTCGTGTGCGTTATTTGTGCAAGGATAAAAAACGTTTTAAATTTGCAGATTCTTTGGTGGAAGGTAAATTTACAAAAATCAGTAAAGAGGATTTAGACGCATTTTTGGCTCAGTCCGATTCAAAAAAACGTTAGGTAAAAAATCCCGTTTTGGGATTTTTTATTTGATTTGTTAAAATTATTGTATATGCTGCCGCACGCAATGGAAAAGAAATGGTAAAGTTTAAATTGGTTTATAAAGTAAAAAATGCATTTATTGATAAACAAAAATATATCTCTAAATGTTGTAGGATTCGTCAAGATATTAATACCTTGCGTTATATTGGCAGGGTTCAAAATGATATCTTGGAGGAAAATGATGGTATGAAATACGTTTATTATGTTCCGGATATGGCAAATGGTTTGGATTTGGCTAAATCGGTGTTTGAACGTAATGGTATCCATCCTAAATTTTATAAATCACCAATTGGTAATGTTTTACGTATTCGTACGATTAATGTTCATCTAAGTTCATGCAGAACACGTTTTATGCGTTTGGTTTCCGAACCTGGATTTATTGTCCATTCGGCTGATGCTATGCGATATATTATGAAATTAGTGCAAAAAACACGTTAAAAAATGGCTGTAATATTTACAGCCATTTTTTTTGTTTTAGTATTTTACCTGATGTGTTCAACCGGAATTGGGGCGGCCGCTTTGGGGCCAATTTGACCGTTATAATGACTGGATTTATTTTCATTATATGGCATACGTTCCCCAGTAAATTCTTCGTAATAAATTTGACCAATACGCATATATGGATATACAACGGTTGGGTATAATGTGCGAATTTCCAATGTCCATTGTCCACAAAATCCATCATCCCCACGACCGGCGGTGTGGTGGTTTAATATAAAATTACGTCCCACAGATGATTTTCCATCGATGTATGGAAATAAATTTCGTGTTTCGGTGTATTCAATTGTGGTTCCTAAATATCCGATTGTTGGTGATAATATTAAACCGGATTCTGGAATTTTGAAATCCAACGTTTCATGATCGGTTTCAGAACATGGGTCCAATAAATATTGTGGATTTCTGATGTCATATTTTTGGGGATTTTTTAAAAAATCTTGATAAAAATCAGAATTTAAAAACCAATCTTGCATTGTTATTTCGCGTCCTGGAACTTTGATGATTGCGGGACGCATTCCGTGTGGCAGTGTTTTTTTGTACACACGTAAAATATTGCCCAAATGTAAATCATAACTGTTGCTGCCCAGGCATTTTGGATCAAATGGTTTTATGATTATATCCGATTTATTATCTTTATTGTTTGGATTTGGTCGATTCATACGTCGTAAAATTTCAGGGCCTGTTAATTGCATAATAAATCCTTTCGTTCTTTATTGTTCCCCCGCATTCACATCCGGTATAAAATAATATAAATATTGCTGATTTTTTGCAATATTTTTATTCACTTTTTATTTTACTGTGGTATGCTTTGGAACATGAACGATACATATTCTGGATTTGTTGCAATCGTCGGTCCGACGAATGCAGGTAAAAGTACTTTGATTAATCAAATTTTGGGACGCAAGGTGTCGATTGTTTCGCACAAGGTGCAGACAACACGTACCCGTATGCGTGCGGTAAAAATGGTTGGTGAACGTCAATTGATATTCGTTGATACCCCTGGAATTTTTCGGCCATCACGTAAATTGGATCGTGCAATGGTTGGGGCGGCAATGGATGCGATTTCTGATGCGGATGCGATTTTGGTTGTAATTGATGCGTCAAAGGGAATAACGCAAACTGTACGTGATTTGGTTGCGAAAATTTCTGAATATGAAAATCTGTTTGTGGCTTTGAACAAGGTGGATTCTATAAAAAAACAGGATTTGTTACCAATTGCAGCGGAATTGTCACAAATGGCACAGTGGCGTGAAATATTTATGATTTCGGCATTAAAACGTGTTGGTGTTGATGTAATGTTGAAATCATTGGCTGATGTTATGCCAAAGGGACCGTATATGTTTGATGCGGTTGATGCATCGGATGTGCCGGATACATTGTATTTGGCGGAATTGACCCGTGAAAAGGTTTATAAATATATTCATCAGGAATTGCCATATCATATAAATGTTGTAACGGAACGTGTTACAACAGATGACGAAGGGGTTTTGGATATATATCAAAAAATTGTGGTGCAAAATGATGCACATAAAAAAATAGTTATTGGTCGTGGTGGAACACAATTGCAGCAAATTGGTACTGCGGCACGACATGATATTCAGGATCAGTGGGGGGTAAATGCACGTTTGCATATATTTGTCAGGGTGGAATCTGATTGGGAAAATCGTGCTGAAAATTATGAGGATCAGGGATTGGATTTTAATGAATATAAATAATGGATTTGGTGTGATAAAATGAAAATAGAATATAAAACTGTTGGAATGGTATTTTGTGGAATTTTGGCATCCTTGTCGGCGACGGGCTGTGTTGATACGTGTCAGAATTATGTTGTTACGGATAAGAATAATAATTCTATTAAAATCAAAGAAATGGGGATATGTAATATTTATCATACAATAGATTTTGGGGCAGATACCATCAGCCAAAATTATTATGAAAATATAAATCTTGCTGATACAATTCGTGGTAAATGGTTTATAAAAATGAATAAAAAAATGGGTAACAGTGTTCGTTTTTTTGGATACAAAGAACCTGTTAATGTTATAAGCCATATAAATGGTTGCCCAATAGACAGTATCATAAAACAACGTAAACAACAGTGTTTGTAAGTATGTTACATACATCGGATTTTGATTTTGATTTACCGGCGGAATTAATTGCATCGCATCCATTGGAATGTCGGGATGCGTCACGTATGTTGGTTGTGAATGGGGCTGATGTATATGACCGACATATACGGGATTTTTTGGATTATTTGCAACCCGGCGATGTGGTTGTTTTTAATAATTCGCGTGTAATACCGGCACGTTTTATGGCGTCCGGTTACGAAATTACATTGCATACTGCCACAGGCAATAATAATGTTTGGTGGGGGTTATGTAAAAAATTTAATAAATTAAATGTCGGGGATATTTTAACACTGGATGATAACAGTCAAATTAAGATATTGGATATAGATTCGGACAGTGGATTAAAAATCGAATTTTTATGTGATGATGTGTTTGGGGTATTGGATCGTGTTGGTAAAATACCATTACCACCATATATGAAACGCGATGAAGAATTTGCGGATCGTGAACGCTATCAAACGGTGTACAGCCAACCTTTGGGATCAATGGCGGCACCGACGGCCGGATTACATTTTACACCGGAATTGATGTCAGATATAGAAAAACGTGGTGCAAAAATTGTAAAGGTTACGTTACATGTTGGGGCAGGAACTTGGATGCCTGTTAAGACCGAAGATCTGTCACAACATAAAATGCACAGTGAATGGTGCTGTATAACGCAGCAACAATCGGATATTATAAATAATGCGAAACGTGTAATTGCGGTTGGAACAACATCAATGCGTACGTTGGAATCGGCGGCACAGTTTGCAGATGTTGGAAATCGTGTTGCACCAATTTGTGCGGAAACAAATATATTTATTACACCGGGATACAAATTTCATGCGATTGATGTTTTGTTAACAAATTTTCATTTGCCCAAATCAACGTTGTTTATGTTGGTGTCGGCATTTGCAGGCCTGGATGAAATGAAGGCGGCATATAAACACGCGGTTGCTGAAAAATATAGATTTTTCAGTTATGGCGATTGTTGCCTGTTGTTCAAAAAGGATTCATAATGAAATTTGAACCAAAACTTTATCATTTGTCAAATGGGACTGCGGTTATTCTTGACCCAATGGATTTGGAAACAGTTGCTGTAAAAATCGCTTTTGATACAGGTTCGCGTGATGAAAAGCCAAATGAATATGGTATAACTCATTTTTGTGAACATATGTTGTACAAGGGTATACCTGAATTGCCTTCTAATCAAGCTATGAAAAATTTTATAGAAAACAAGGGTGGTGTTTATAATGCTTCTACTTCGCATTCAAGAATATCTTTGTATGGTCGTATTATCGCAGAAAATATAAACGATTTGTTAAAAATGTTTTCAGAATCTTTGAAAAATGCGCTTTTTGATGAAAAGAGAATAGAAATAGAACGTAATGTGATAATGGATGAATTGCGTCGTGTTCGTGGTAATAATTCAAGAAAATATAGTAATTTAATAAATACAAATTTATTTGGTTTTTCTTCTTTTCGTACAATTGGATCGGATGAAAATATAAAATCTTTTACGCGTAATCAAATGCTTGATTGGTTGCATAAACGTTTGTCTGCAAAAAATTGTGTAATTTGTATATCAGGTCGCATAGATAATGCATCTGGTTTATTAGAGTTTTTGGAAAATACATTTAGTTTCTTGCCAACACATGATGTAGAAACCCACAAAGATTTAACTTATACACCTTGTGATAAATTTCTGGCGCAACCAAGTTTAAAGAATGTATGGTTAAATATACTTTTTCCAAATATACGACTGGATTTATGTGAAAATATTAAAGAAAATCTGGCAGAAACAAAGTTTCATAAATACTTAGCCCAAGAATTAAATGAAGTTGTACGACAACAAAATGGTTTGGTTTACGGTATAGGTATGACGAAATATGGCAACGAGTACAATGGTGCCTATGCAATTGGTACAGAAACATCACCAGAAAATATAGAACGTGCGGTTGCGTTGATTGCACAAACATCTTATCGTATCTATAATAAAGATAAAATAAGTGAAGCAATTTTAGAAAGATTTTTAAATATTCATAAATTATCAGATGCAGATTTCTTGGAATCTGCGATCCGTCGTTGTGATGTATTGGTATCAAATTGGTTGGATTTTGGAAAAATATATGATTTTTATGAAATGCAAGAAATAGACAAATCAATTACAGTTGATAATGTTATAAGTGCCAGCATAGGTTTTTTTGATGGGCCTATGTCTATCATGACATTTGGTGCTGAATATAATTCAGATTTGCGTAAAATATGGATTGATAATTTTAAATAAGGGTGAATAGATATGTCGTTAAAATTTGATTTGTTAAAAACAGATGGAACCGCACGTCGTGGGCGTGTTCATACCGCACATGGGACATTTGAAACACCCGCATTTATGGCGGTTGGAACGGCAGCAACGGTAAAGGCTTTGACCATGGATCAGGTTGCCGCAACGGGGACACAGGTTATTTTGGGAAATACGTATCATTTAATGATGCGGCCGGGGGGCGATTTGGTTGAAAAAATGGGTGGGTTGCATAACTTTGGTGGTTGGTATGGCCCCATTTTAACAGACAGTGGCGGATTTCAGGTTATGTCTTTGTCCAATTTGGTAAAGATGAAAGAAGAGGGTGTAGAATTTACATCACACATAGATGGTGGAATTAAGCATTTTTTACGTCCCGAGGATTCTGTACATATTCAACATCAATTAGATTCCAATATTACAATGGTGTTGGATGAATGTTTACATTTGCCGGCCGAACGGGCACGTGCAGAAAAAAACGTTGATATGGTAACCCGTTGGGCAAAACGCAGCAAAGATGCGTTTGTTGATCGACCGGGGTATGGAATTTTTGGAATTGTCCAGGGGGCCAGTTTCAAAGATTTGCGTGCAAAATCGGCACATGATTTGATGAATATCGGTTTTGATGGATATGCGGTTGGCGGTTTGGCCGTTGGTGAACCACAGGATGTTATGTTTGATATGATTGCATGTACAACGCCATTATTGCCAACAGATAAACCACGATATTTAATGGGGGTTGGAACACCGTTGGA
The DNA here is from genome assembly GCA_045643525.1 of Candidatus Enterousia sp. GTDB lineage: Bacteria > Pseudomonadota > Alphaproteobacteria > Rs-D84 > Rs-D84 > Enterousia. The sequence goes on from JAZUKY010000069.1 coordinate 19,724, forward strand.
TATTTTAGGTGCGGTTGAACGTGGTATTGATATGTTTGATTGTGTTATGCCGACGCGTGCCGGTCGTACGGCCCAGGCATTTACCAGACACGGTACAATGAATATGAAAAATGCACGTTTTCGTGATGATTCTGCACCCTTGGATGATAAATGTGGATGCCCGGCATGTAAATTATCACGTGCATATATTCATCATTTGATTAAATGTAATGAAATATTGGGTGCAACATTATTGACCCAGCATAATTTGTGGTTTTATCAGGATTTAATGCGTGATATTCGCAACAGCATAGAACAGGGATGTTTTGCAAAATTTAAACAGGATTTTATTTCAAAATATACTAATAAACAGGGGGAATAGTTATGTCTGATATAGATTTTTCTGATAAACCAGATTTAGACACCAGAATAAAAATGATGACGACCTTGGTCAATGACACAAAAATTTCAAATGCTTCGGTAGGAAAAAATTGGGCGCTTATCAGGGAATATATTTCTAAAAATATATCGATTAATTTAAAGCAAAATATGTGTAATTGGAATATACTTGAAGATGACCAAAAGAAAAAATTTATATCGAATTTGGTTAATTTTTTTGGTGGCTGTGTTGATGATGATTTTAAAATAGATAAGGCAGGTTTTGATTCCAGTAAATCTACAGAAGAGGGATATATTGCCAAAACTGTTGATAAAAAAATTACTTTTTTCCAAGAATTTATGGAAACATCGGAAATCGAAACAGTTGTTGGGTATGTTGCACATGAAATAATGCATGTTTTTCAAAATAATGGATTAAAGATATCTGTTTTGAATTCGGATTTGGTTAAAAAATGTAATAAATATTATGTTGATTGTCCCGAAAATACATATTTATATGAAAATAATCCCATAGAGCGTGAGGCGAATATTGTTGAAAAATATGTAAAAGAATATATAAAAAGTAATTTAAAACAATATAAGAAGGATTTAGATAAAGAGCAATATAATCAAACAATGGAGTTTGAACAGAACGACAGACCGAAAAACAAGTCGAAAGACAGAATATGTTCAGAAGAATATTCAGATGATGAATATTGGGAAGAACGAAATAGTAAAAAAATGAAGTTTAAAGAAGGTAAAAAAAAGATAAAAACCTCAGAATTAAAGGAGATGTCATATGGCGAAAAAACAGGTAGAAATTATTGAACGTAATGGTGCAAAAAAGGTAGCAAAGAAAACGGCGTATATTACGTGGGTAAAACGCGTGTTTACCATTGTTTCGATTGCATGGGTTGTGTTTGTTGCGTGGGCACCATTATATGTTAAAAATACATATTCACAGCCAATTAAAAAATCAATAGTTGTTTCTATGTTTTTTGATGTTCAACGTAATATGGTTGCACAGTATGAAAAATTATTGGCCAGTATCAAGAATTCAATCAATTTGGAAAAACCGGTATCCGTTGCCATAGACAAAGTTAAAATTGCACAAGGGGCGGTGGAAAAGGTTACAGATAAAACAACACAAGCAAAACAGGTAACAGATAATGCAAAAAATGCTACTGGTGGTGTTAAAACTTTGACTGGTCTGGCTGGTAAATTTGGCGTAAAAACCGGTGCTGTGGACAAAGCAGTGAACAAGGTTGATAATAATATTGCCAAGGCTGATTCAGCCATAGCAAAGGTTGATGATACCGCAAAGTTGGTTAATGAAAAATTAGACAAAGTCGAAAAGGATTTAACGTCTGTATTACAGGCAGAATTTGATAAAATGATAGACGAAGCCGTAAAAAAACAGTTGGATAAATCTACCGGTGGGTTGGGAACAACATTGTTGACTAATTATGGTATAAAGCATGTGTATCCATGGCGTCCATCATCATGGCCTGTTGCAACAAAAATATATAACGATTTAGAAAAATCAAATGTTGATATAATTAAAGCCCTGACAGGAACGGTTAATACATATTTCGGATATGTAGCATGGGGATTGGTTGGTGCCGCATGGGCCGTTGGATTTTTGGTGTGGATGTTGTTATTTAAAAAGGTTAAGGCGATGTTGGCTGCGTTTATTGTTTGCCCACGTTGTGGTCATGCGTTTGCAGATAAACGTACGGCGGTTAGTTTATTGAAAATATTCCAACCGTGGAAATGGTTATAAAAAAATAGGTTCCATTTGGAACCTGTTTTTTTATTTTGTTTTTTGCCCTGGGCGATATCTGAATCCAAACTGGCTGATTACTGTTGGATCAAATCCGTAATCAGATTTTGCAATTGAGTCCGCAGATATTGTTGGATTAACAATTGACCAAGTACCGTTTATTCTTGATAAGGCATGCGGCACACGGGTTCCATATTTTATGGCAATATGTTTGCGAATATAACTTAAATAAATTTGTGTTTTTACCAAATCAATTGGTGTTGCGGTATCAAAATCTTTGGCTAAAAAATGAATGCCATGTGGATTTTTTACCGGGTCAGGTTCGTTAATTGCACAGTCCAGTACAGAATCACATTTTGATATAATTGGATCGTCATTAATATCAATATTTTGCAAATACAGTGCACTGTTTTTCCAATCGGTTGGTTTAAATTGAATTTGTAGATATAAATCTGGGTAATTAACAGTTTCAGATAATAAATCTTCGCAAGATGTGTTTACCAATGCAAAGGCAGATAAAATAAAATATTTTATTTGCTGTTTCGTTAAATTATATTTTGAATAAACTTTCATTTTTGGTTAATCTTTGTTGTGCAAAAATAGTTTAAGGACAAAAATGTTTTTGTCAAGTTATTTTGTAGGTGTAAATATTTTATTTTTTTCTTGCATTACGGATAAATTTTATGTAAACTTGCCAAAGAAGTGCGAGCGTAGCTCAGTTGGCTAGAGCGCAACCTTGCCAAGGTTGAGGTCGAGGGTTCGAGCCCCTTTGCTCGCACCAGGAATTTATTTAGTAGTTTCAATGACTTACTAAAATGATACAAAGACAGTCGAAAGACTGTCTTTTTTTTGTGATATATTAATGCGATATAGAAAAATTAGTGGCAGTAATCCA
>JAZUKY010000070.1:0-2085 GCA_045643525.1 Candidatus Enterousia sp.
ACCGCTTGGCCTCCGACTTCTTTCACTATTATACGAATAGAAACTGCCGGCTTTATCAATCAAATCATATTTTACACCCATATCTAATATTTCACTGATACGCGAAATACCCTCGCCATACATAATTTTAAAATCAACCGTACGGAAAGGCGGTGCAACTTTATTCTTTACAATTTTTACCCGCGTCTCATTTCCAACAATATTTTCTTTATCTTTAATTTGCCCTGTACGTCGAATATCAAGACGTACAGATGCATAGAACTTCAATGCATTACCACCAGATGTTGTTTCAGGATTACCAAACATCACACCTATCTTCATGCGAATCTGATTAATAAATATCAACAATGTATTACTGCGTGAAACAGATCCCGCCAACTTTTTCAAAGATTGACTCATCAAACGGGCTGTGGTACCAACAAATGAATCACCAATATTACCTTCTAATTCCGCCTTTGGTACCAATGCCGCCACAGAATCAATCACAACAACATCAACCGCACCAGATTTAATCAAAGTATCCGCAATTTCCAATGCCTGTTCACCGGAATCAGGTTGTGAAATAATCAAATTAGAAACATCTACCCCCAATTTTTTTGCATACGATGGATCCAGTGCATTTTCTGCGTCAATATATGCACATGTTCCACCCGTCTTTTGTGCCTCTGCCACCGCATGTAATGCCAACGTCGTCTTTCCAGAACTTTCAGGTCCATAAATTTCAACAATTCGTCCACGTGGATATCCACCAATTCCCAACGCAATATCTAACCCCAAAGACCCCGATGATATCGCTTCTATATTTTGTTGACTGCCATCACCCATTTTCATAATAGCTTCTTTGCCAAATTGTTTTTGAATTTGAGCCAATGCAGATTCCAACGCAGGATTTTTTACAGATCCGGCACTTTCTTTAACAGCTTCTTTCTTTGCCATAAAAATTTCCCCTTTGTGTTAATACAAAAATCATACAAACAAATCACAATTGTTGCAATTAAAATAATATACAACAAAAATTATTCACGCCAAGTCAAGATAAGAACAGATGCAGCCCCTATAAATGCCGTCACCCCCCATACAGCCGCCGTTGTTCCAAATAAATATATACAGATTGCGCCTAAAACCGGTGCAATAACATTCGGTAAATTTGCACTTGTTCGAAATACCCCATAAAACCGCGTTTGTTCCACACGCTTTGTTGTATCAAAAAATAACAAATCATGCACAGATTCCATCAAAGCCCCCGAAACTTGCCAGACAACAAATATCATTAACAACGGATATCCAATAGAAAATATTGCCAACAATGAAAAAATTGCAAAAGATAAAAAACCAGTCATTAACCATATTTTTTTACCTAAACACCCCACCATACGTCCCATAAATTCCGACAACAGTAAATACGGTATTATCCCCAACGATAAAACCCAACCCAATGTATCTTTGGAAAATCCATTTTCTATAACAACAATTGGAACATATAAATACCGCATAGCTCGTAATGAATAATATCCAAAATTTACGGCATACGCACGTGTCATACCAGGTGTCCTAAAAAATGCCAATGTATTACGCCACAATGCACGAAATGTTCGTCGTGGATTTACAGAATGTATTTTTTTATCTGGTTGAATAATGTTAAAATATGCAAAAAACATACAACATGCAAAATATAGTATCGCAGATACAAAAAACGCCGCACGGTTATTAAAATTTGATGCAATTATCACAGCAATCATCGGTGCAAATAATGCACCAACATTAACCCATAAATGATATCTGGAATTTAATTGTGCCATACCAATATTATGTGAAAAATCTGACATAAACAATGGTATCAAAACCCCAACCAATGTCGCGGCAATTCCCGATGTAAAATCCAATACAATAAACGTTGACGTTTTAATTGAAAATCCCATCATTGCATAACATAATGCCAACATCAAGACGGAAAAATAAAATATACGAACCTTGGAAAATTGGCGAAAAATTTCATTTGCAAACAATCCGATGAACATACAAAATGTGGCATATATCGCAACATAAAAACCTACCGTTGAACTGGATTTAAATATTTCCAATAAA
>JAZUKY010000071.1:0-14457 GCA_045643525.1 Candidatus Enterousia sp.
ATCGGATTCTGTTAAATTGTTATCTTCGTACGCCTTTAAAATAGCATTATATCTGTCGGTATAATATTCTTTGTTTAAATATGTTTTGGCATCGGCACCACTGACATTATAATAATCATATGTGACGCCCAAAGACAACGATACCTTGTCCGTTAATGCGGTTACATAATTTGCACCCAAACCGAAATGGAATCCCGAACCTAAACCGGCACTGTCTTCAACACTTTTGGGATGGGCCCAATCATAACGATATGGCTGATCACCAACGGAATTGTATCCCGGTAAACCCAATTCAACACGACCGTTTACAAAATTATTCGCATTAATTATATATTCAATATCTGCCGCAACATATGGACCGGACCAGGTAACCTCATACGAATGGCTGACATCGGGTTGTTCGGCATAATATGTATTCAACGGATTTAAAAATTGAGAACCAGATGCAATTTCATAACCATTGCCAGATGCATAGGTTACCAAATACTGTTTTATTATTGCACCATCATATTTGCCGTTATTTGTTTGATAAACCAATATTGCTGGTTCACATTCGATTTCCCCACTGGGACCAGTAAAACATCCCGCGGTATCGATTGAAATACCAAAATTTTTACTAGTTTCTAATTTATATTTTAAATAACGATAACCAATCGATGGTGTAATTTTTACATTGCCCCATTTAATAAAATCACGCAACCCCAAACCGGCATGAAAACCCAACATGTTTCCGCCATTGCTGGTACCGGTTGATAATACACGTTGAACCTGTGTTACTAATAATGTGCCATCTGCGGTTTTTAATTCGACACCAGTGGCCCCACCATTTGTAATATCATCATCAATCATATTTCCATCACCGGTTTGAAAACCATATTTTAATCCGGCATCAATTTGTAATGCGTTTTTACCCATATCAAATACATAACCGCCATGGATATCCAATGCCATCCAATTTACATCATTATAACGCAAAATTGAACCGGCGGTTTTCATATCTATTTGCCACATCGCTGTTTCACGTGACAGACCACCATCAATCCAAAAACCGTTCCGGGGTGATGATTGCTGGGTTGTTACGTTATCTGATGTTCGGGTGTTTTGCACCGGACGTGTGGTTGTATATTGGTTTGTCCCAACAACCTGGCGACCTGTATTATTGGAATAATAATTTTGCGTATTATACCGTGCGTTTTGGTTTTGATAATAATTCCCAGAACGTTGTGTTGAATATGGTTGGTTGGCATAATTAGTTTGTGGGGAACGGTAATTACCATTATAATATGTTCCCGCCGCATTTGCGGATGTGACGATTGATCCAATAATGCCCATAAATAATAACCCAGACAAATATCTCATTTTTTCCTTCTTTCGTTTTTTATAAAATAACTTTGTTATAATGATATCATAAAATTGTTGAAAAAAAAACGCTTATTATATAAAATTTGACAAAAATGCGGGTGTGGCGGAATTGGTAGACGCACAGCACTAAGGATGCTGTGGATTAATCCGTGGGGGTTCGATTCCCCCCATCCGCACCAATTAAAAATATATTTTTATACTTGCCAGACTTTTCCCGAATTTGCTAGCATTACATATAAGAATGCAAGGATTTAAACTGTTTTTTGCCGGATTCCTGGGGATAATGGCGATTTTGCCAGCCTGGGGTGATGATGCTGCGGATGCGGCACGTGCGGCCACGCGTCGAATGTCCGGGCAAAAAACATCTGTGACCAGTGTTCAAAATGCACAAAATGTACGTCAAAAAAAATCCGGTGTGGTAACTGGGACAAATACAAATGTATCGGCGACAAATCGTGTTAATAATGTTACAGGACATACAAAAGCGACTGATACGGTTTCACAAACGGTGGTGGGCCGAAAAAATGATGTTGGTGCCGGAACGCGTGGTGTTGCGACAACACGTGGTGTGGAATCTGGTGGAATTTCGGGGGTGGGGCGTAATGCCACAGGGCGTATATCCGGTGAAATGCGTACAGTGAAACATACCGGTGAAGGACAGACAAAAACAAATGTTAATAACACTGCTGTGTCCAGGACCGCTGTGATACCAATGACGGCGGCCAAGGTGGTTGGTAATATCAGAAATGTGACAAAATCATCGCGTAATGCGGCAAATTTGGGGGCAATGACGACGGCTGCGTCCACGCGTCGTGGACGGACAAATAATGGGGCACGTATTTCACGTGCCGCCACCGATACAACACAGGTTCTTAGTGCGGATGATGTAAAAAATCGTAAGTATTCCAAGTGTCAAACGGTTTATAATGAATGTATGGATGAATTTTGTGCGAACAAAGATACACAATTAAAACGGTGTGCGTGTTCGGCACGTAAAGATGAATTTAATTCTGTGAAAAAACGTTTGGATACCGTTGAAGATAAATTGTTAAATTTTAATCAGCGTTTATTAACGGTAAATATGAGTCCCGAAGATGTTGAGGCAATGAATAGTGCAACCGAAGGCGAAGATGGGTATTACGGTACAAAAGATACATCTGAATCAAATAGTATTTTGAATCAGATTTCCAAAAAATTGAATAAAAGTTTCAAAACAAGTGATTTCGATACAAATTTAAATTCAATATCATTGACATTGGATACGGATGCGGCGTTTGACAGTGTGGATTCTTTGCAGGGGGCGGCAACAACATCAAAAACGGGGGTTGAGTTATATCGGGCGGCGTTGCCAATTTGTCGTGAAATGGCGGCAGAGGTTTGTTCGGATATGGATTTATCTTTGGCCGAAAGTGGTTATCAAATGCTGATTGAGCAAGATTGTAATATTGTGTCCAAGGGGTATCAAAGTCAGGCGGATCAGGCCCGTGAACAGGTTTTTGAAAGCGGTGCATTGTTGGATATGGCCCGTTTGGATGTTCAGCAAACACAAAATTCTGATGATAAATTGACATGTAAAAAGAAAATGTTGGATATGTTAACAGATTCTACAGTTTGTGGTACAGATTTAGGAAAATGTTTGGATGTTAGTGGTCAATATATAAATCCGACAACTGGTCAGGCGGTATTAAGTATAAATCTAAAAAATTTGGTTACATTGATTGAACGCCCCACGGGTGATACCAAATGGCAGGATGTTACAAAAAATAAAACATTTGTGAATTTTTTAAATGACAAAAAGAAATATTTATCTGTTGCAACGGAAAATTGTCGTGATGTGGCAGATGATGTATGGAATGATTTCATAGAAGATGCATTGGCACAAATTAAATTGGCACAACAACAAAAATTGGATGTAATGCAACAAAGCTGTACGACATTAACAACACAATGTTTAACAGATGCAAATCAATCGATTGAAAATTATGATTCGCGGGCGTTGTCCGTTTTTGGTGTTGTTGCAGATAAAACATCACGTGAGATTTGTAATGAAATTACCGTGTCATGTGCCGCATTAATCGAAGAAATGAACAAAGTGGCAACGAAAAATACGATAGATTGGGTGAATACAGATGATACCGTTAATTTGGAAAATGCTGTCGATGATGAAACGTGGATTGGGGGGATGACGCAAATTGCAATCGATAAAACGTTTGATGAAATTATTCAGGCGTGTACACAAATTGGAAAAAACTGTATCATTAATGTATGTCAATCAATTAATGGTAATTTTGGATTGTGTGAAAATATTCAAACATCGATTAATCGTAAGGCAATTGTTAACAGGACCGCATGTTGGAATGAGGTTATGGATTGTATTGCAAATGCTGGTGATGATGCGTTGTCTGCAATTATTAAGCGATTGGCCGAGACACAATATGAAAACGATGGTAAAATTTCATGGGATGATAAAAATTATAACGATAAAGATAATTCTGAAAACGTAACAAATCCATTATTTAAAAGTATGCTGGGATATAGTGGGTTTGAGGATGGCTGTAGAACATCATCATATGGTGAGTATTGTGTGAATGAGAGAAACAAAACGCCAGAAAACTGTTATCTGTCAGAACCAGATGGTGGGTGTATATATGATTTGTGTACCCAAAAGTGTACAGATGGTATATTGGATAAAAAAGAAGGTAGAATAAATAATATAGAATGCGTGAAATGTCGGTTAACAGAATATATTTGGGGAAATTGTAATTATAATGAAAAAGAAACCCACATGTTTAAAGATGAAGTTTTATATAATAAAATATTGATACCGACAAAAGGGGAAACGTTATTATCGTGGTTTGCAAAGAACACTGGTACGGAAAATACAAAAGATAATTGTCGTGATACAACGTGCCCAGCTGGTAAAGACCAGGGGTATAGATGTAGTGGCACAGACGATTCCACACAAGAGTGTCCGGACGATCAAAAACAATGGGGGTGTTATGCAACGGGTCAACTTAGTTGGTCTAAGCGATATTGTCCCAATGGCAGATATTTGGTTGGGTATAATAATACAACCCCCATATATAATTGTTGTGATACTGGTGTACAGGATTCATGGGGAAATTGTTTGTTTAAAAACGATATGGCAGAAAGCAAAGTTTCGGCGTCTACGGGGAATACATGGGTTGAATTGGCAGACACTGATTTTGGGGTAGAATCTTATAGCGAGAAAAGAGGGGGACTGTTTGGATATGCTTACACTGGGGCATATGTGGATGAAAATGAAACGGACATTATGGTTGCTAATCCAAAAGGGATCGGACCGAACGATTCATATAAAGTTATTGCCAGGTGGAAAAGTACGAATAATGGTGATGAATATGCGATAGATACGATAGATAAAAGTAAAATTATTATTTTGAAAACGTCCGGTGGAAAAGGAATTAATCATGATGACAGTAGTAATGCAATTGATAATAAGGATTATTATAATATGGATAGAGAAGACGAATTTATGTTGTTATGTATTCAGAATAAGAGTGTTTCTGCCGATGAAAAGGGGGAAGGATATCCATCTGGTAAAAAACTTGAATGTAAAAATGGTCGGTTCCTTATCATAAATTTAAAAACCGGATATTATTTTACGCCAACCAAGGATGATAATCAAAATGGATGGATTCGTGAGTATAAAAGCGACGATGACAATAATCTAACTATATTGAAACATAAATCAGATGGTTCGTGGTATAAAAAAGATAACGTATTGGATGGTGATAGTGAGTATACAAATAAATACAATGATAATGGCTTACTACCGATTTCTTGGATGGTAAATTATTAATATTTAATCAAACACATTGCAAATGTATGAATAAGTATGCTATGTTCTTTTGAAAGTATATAAAAAGGTAAATGTAACGATGCAAAATGAATTATTACGTGAATTATCCGCCCGTGGATTTATTAACCAGGTGTCAAATATTGATGCATTAAATGATGCAATGAATTCTGGAAAAATTACAGCATATTTGGGCAGTGATCCGACCGCGGATTCTTTGCATGTTGGACATTTGGTGCCGATTATGATGATGCGCTGGTTGCAAAAATATGGACATAGGCCATTAATGTTGGTTGGCGGTGCCACCGGACGTATTGGTGACCCATCGGGACGTGATACTGGACGACCAATGATGGATGAAGAAACGTTGGCCAAAAATGTTATGGGGTTAAAAAAATCGTTTTCTAAATTCTTTAAATTTGGTGATGGACCATCCGATGCGATAATGGTGGATAATTATGATTGGATGAAAAATTATAACCATTTGGATTTTTTGCGTGATTTTGGAACAGATTTTACCATTCCACGTATGTTATCAATGGACAGTGTTAAACGCAGATTAGATAATGGTATGACGTTTCTGGAATTTAATTATATGACATTTCAGGCGGTGGATTTTTTGCATTTGTACAAAAAATATGGATGTTTGTTGCAAACCTGTGGGGCGGACCAATGGGGAAACGCCGTTATGGGTATTGAATTGATACGTAAAAAATTAGGCAAAGAGGCCATAGTTTTATCAACCGCATTAATAACCGATTCAAACGGAAATAAAATTGGTAAATCTGCGGGAAATGCGGTATGGATTAACGAAGAAAAGACATCACCATATGAATATTACCAATATTTTCGTAATATACCCGATGATTTGGTGGAAAAGTTTTTGAAAATATTTACGGAAATTCCATTGGATGAGATTGCACGATTGTCCGTATTACAGGGGGCTGAATTAAATACTGCAAAAAAAATATTGGCATTTGCAGCAACTGAAATCGCACATGGAACCGCGGCCGCTCAATCGGCCCAGGATGCGGCAAATGCATTGTTTGGTGGTGGGGCTAATTCGGAAAATATACCAAGGGTTGAAATTGAAATGTCGGATAATATTGGAATTGTTGATTTTTTGGTTAATACCGGATTGTTTGTATCCAAATCTGATGCACGCCGTAATGTGGAACAGGGTGGAATTCAAATTGATGGCAATAAAATTACAGATCCAAAATTTATAATTGCACAATCGGATGAAATAATGGTGCAAAAAGGTAAAAAAACATTTTTAAAAGTTATTAATAAAAAATAATGAAAAAAATAATTGCAATATTGGTGTTTATTTTTATTGGTTTTTCCGATGTGTTTGCCGCATCCGAATTGGAAAAAATAAATGCCCAAATTGTGCAAACGCAACGCCAAAACCAACAATTGGAAAAACGCGTAAAGTCTTCCATGCGGGCGGTAGAATCAACAAAAAAGAAATTGGTTGATGCCGCGGATCATGTCAGTGCATTAGAAGAACAACGTGATATAATGGTACGGCGAATTGCAGAGCTGGATGCCCAGCATGACGCATTGATTCAAATAATGGAACGTGATCGGCAACATATTGCTGATGCGGCGGCTGGAATTTTATTTGTTGCCTCAAACCCCAGTTTTGATTCTGTGGATATGCATAATTATGTTTTGACCGCCGCGATTTTATCGGGGGCGGCCGACCAATTTAATGATGAAATCACACGTGCTGATGAACAAATTCGGCAATTAAAAGAAATCAGACGTCTGCGAACCGCAGAAAAGAAAAAATTAGATAAAACTGCACAAAAATATGCAGATGAAAAGACACAATTGGATAAATTGTTACGTGCACGTGCGGCACAAAACGAAGATTTAAGAAATCAACAGGCGGTATTACAAAAAAAATTGCGTGATATGTCAGCACGTGCAAAAAGTATTTCTGAATTATCGGAATGGGTTGGTAATTCGCAAATGTCTGGTGATGCACGTTTGTCACGACGTAAATTAAATCAACCGGTGCGGGGACGTGTCGTTGTGCGATATGGTGAAAAATCGGCACTGGGGTTAAAATCTGATGGTTGGCGTATCAGTACACGTGGTGATGCATTGGTTATGGCCCCTGCGGATGGTGTGGTAAAGTTTGCAGATGGTTTTCGCGGTTTTGGACGGGTTGTTATAATTTCACATAAAAACGGTTTTAATACAGTTATGGCAAATTTGGGTGATATAAATGTTATGGTTGGTCAGGATGTTTTGGCGGGTGAACCCGTTGGACGTATGTCGTCCGACAAACCGGAAATGTATTTGGTTGTTCGTCGTGGGGCAACAGTTATCGATCCCGCCAGATTATTCAAAGAAGATAATTAAACGTTGTTTAATGTTGTTTATGGGTTAACGTATGTAACAATTGTTTTTGTGTATCCAATTCTTTGGCATACATATACTGTGAATATATCTTAGTGGCGTTATTGGTGTCCATATCACGCAAAATTTGGATATAATCTTGGTTATCATTTTTTTTATTAAACAGAATCGGGGTATACCCATGTTTAATCAAAAACCAATTCATTAATAATCGGGCCAGACGTTTATTACAATCTTCGAATGGTTGAGTTTTTATCATATCAAAATGTAAATTAAATGCCCGGGTCATTGGTGGTAATTGTTCATTTTTTAATTTGAATAAAATATCATTTAATAAATACATAACGCGTTCTGGGGCAGGGGAATTTTTGTCTAAAACCCGAACGTCATAACGGCGTAGCCCCGGGTTAACTTCTGTATTATTAATCAAAATGCTATGTAATTTAATTACTGTGTAAAAATCAATTGGTTGATTTATATTTTGATATACAAAATTCCAGGCATCTTTTACATTGTCTGTACATTGATTAAAATATTCATTAAAATGTTTGTTGTCCGTTATGTTTTTGTTCGGATCGTTGCATAATATTGCATTTTCTGATGACAGGTGACGTAAAATAAATTTTATAAAAATATCTTTGTAAAAAACGTTGGTATTGTTGTTTATCAAGTTTGTTAAACAATGGCGATTTTCTTCGATTTGTTGTTTTATTAATTTTTGATTACTTTTAGACATGTTTAATCCATATTCGATTATATCGGTTTGATATGGTAGTATAAAAAATATGTTTGTCAAAAAAAACATGCTTGCGGATTTATGGCTTTTTTTTTATGCTGTATATGGAAATATAAAAAGGAAAGGTTATGTTTAAAAAAATAATGATATTAATTGCAATAATGTGTCCAACAATTTCAGATGCTGCAAAGAAAACGAAAAAAGAAGAACCTGTGGTTCATTTAACAGATGAACAAATTTATGAACAGTTAAAAAAATTTGCATTGGTATTTGAAACCGCACGTGATAATTTTGTTGAAGAAGTTGATGAAAAAAAGATTTTAGAGGCTGCAATGAATGGTATGTTGGGTGCACTGGATCCGCATTCTTCATATTTATCAATGGACGATTTCAAAGAATTTAACGATAAATCTCAGGGGGAATTTGGTGGTTTGGGAATCCAAATTACCAGTGATAGGGGGGCTGTGCGTGTAATATCGCCGATTGATGATACACCGGCACAACGTGCGGGTATCAAGGCTGGGGATTATATAACCCATATTGATGGGGAACAGGTTTTCGATTTAACTTTAAATCAGGCTGTAAAAAAAATGAAGGGGCGTCCAGGAACCAAGGTTAAATTAACAATTGTTTCTGATGGTCAAGAACCAAAGGTAATTACGTTAAAACGTGCGATTATTAAGGTTAAATCGGTTAAATTCGAAGAAAAACGTTTGGCGGATGCCAATGAAGATTCGCCTAAAATTGGATATGTTCGGATATCAGATTTTGGGGCTACAACCGCCAAAGAATTACGTGATGCATTAGAAACATTGGAAAAGAAAAAAGTTGTAGGTTATGTGTTGGATGTACGTAATAATCCGGGTGGGTATTTGACAGCCGCAATTGAAGTTGCCGATGCTTTCTTGGACGGTGGCGAAATTGTTTCGACACGTGGTCGTAAAAAAACGGATGTTGAACGTAGTTTTGCAAAATCTGGTGATATGACGGGTGGAAAACCGGTTGTTGTATTAATCAATCATGGATCGGCGTCTGCGTCCGAAATTGTTGCCGGCGCATTACAAGATAATGGCCGTGGTTTGGTCATGGGATCACAATCATTTGGCAAGGGCAGTGTTCAACAACAAAAACCGTTGGGTGATGGGACCGCGATTCATATTACAATTGCACGTTATTACACACCATCGGGCCATTCTATTCAAAACGAAGGCATTACACCGGATGTAGAGGTTTTACAAAGTAAATTAGAGGTATTAGAACGCAAAGAAAGCCTGTATACCGAGGCGTCATTTAAAAATTCGTTAAAAAATGATGCAACGAAAAAAAAGAAAAAATCTGAAAAAACGGAAGATGATTCGGATGATATTTTTGCAAACAAAGATATGACAGATGCAGAAAAAGATGCAATTGATTATCAATTGCAACGTGGTATGGATATGGTGATAGCAATGTCTAAAATGCAATCAAAGGTAAATGAAAAATCTGCGGATAATCAATCAACCGAAAAATCGGATATAGAAAAAAAATCATCCGAAAAAAATGCAGGAAAACAGAGTGGTAAAAAACAAAGTAAGAAAAGTAAGAAACAAAAATAAAAAAACAGGGCAAGGCCCTGTTTTTTTTTATTAACGTGTTTTTATCCGTTTGACTGAAACTAATTTACCACTTGGAAACAGACGTATTTTATCACAACATTTTAATTGACACCATTGACGGGCATCAATAGATGTGTTGGGTGATAAATAGTTATCAACCCTTTCGATTTTAGTAAATGTTCTGTATATCGACGTTACGTAACTTTTTGTATCCAATGCATTGTTGGTAACGATACTTTTATTGAAACCAACATTGGTATTTGCAGAAACTTCGTTTTGTAAATTTTGTCCGGGTTTGTTAGATGTGTTTTCGAAAACAACGCGGTAACTTTCGGTCCCCTGAACCGCAATCGCACACCCCCATCCATCACTATCCGCCATAACAGTTGTCCGAATTATCATATTTTTTGCACGGGCAACAGAAAATAAATTAGATATAGCTTTAAATGTATTTTCACTTATATTTGGGGATTTAATACGTACGTCTAAAACAGGATTGGGTATATTCGTGTTGTACGGATCAGATGTTTTTTGTGGTTTGTCTAGAAATTTTGGCATCATTTCAATTTGTTTTAACATTTCTATTACCACCAAATCCAAGTTAGTATTTTCTGTATTCTCAGTCAAGGGCAGACAAAAATTGATGTTATCCAATGCAGTGTCTGCATCGCTGTCAGCGTTTTCAACAGATGCTTCTAATAAATTGTTCAATTTCTGTACGCCAGAATCCAACGATTGCAAAACGGTCATTGATTCCATGGTTTTTTGTTTTTTTGCCATACGCATTCCTTTTTGTTTATGATATAGTCAATCTGTGTATTTGTCAAGTATGAATAAGAAAATATTCTGCATAAAAATATCAAAGTATTTGTTGGTATTGTGACTGAATATTTTATGTAAATAAACCGCACCACGGGACAAAAAACAATCCGAAAAAAAACGGTTATTATCGTGATTTATTGATTTTATTAATGTATCCCGTTGGTGTTTGTATCCAATCACATAACCCTTTGGCAAGACACTCTTGTGCATATAAGGTTCCTGTCCCTTCATTATTGCAAAAATGTGAAATTTCTTTATCCGTTAAATTTGTATTTTTGCCATATATATCAAAGTGCATTTGTTTATGACGCTGTATGGATTTTATAGCGACATCTTCTTCGGATATTTGTGTAACCCGTGTTGGAACGCTGCCAAAATGCACATAATGGTACGCAGCTGTGGCCATTTGTAAATGTTTTTATAATGTGAGTATAATACTAAAAGTTATATTGTCAATTATTTTGTTGCTTGCCATGCTGGAAAAATATGGCTATGATACTGTGTTGTAGTTTAATATTTTTTACCTTAAAGGAAAGAAAATGGCAAATTTGATTGTTGATGGAAACTGGGCTGCTGCAGATGTTGCGTATCGTTGTGTTGATTTTGCGGCAATTTATCCAATTACGCCCAGCAGTACTATGGGGGAATTGGCGGACGAATGGTCGTTTCAGCATAAAAAGAATATTTGGGGTGCAATTCCACAAATTATTGAAATGCAGTCTGAGGCCGGGGCCGCTGGTGCAATGCATGGTGCGTTGCAAATGGGATCGTTGGCAACAACATTTACGGCATCGCAGGGATTATTGTTGATGATACCGAATATGTACAAAATTGCGGGTGAACAAACGCCGTTTGTTATGCATGTTGCGGCACGTGCCTTGGCAACACATGCATTGTCCATATTTGGTGATCACAGTGATGTTATGTCGGTTCGTGGTGCGGGGTTTGCAATGTTATCATCGCATAATGTTCAACAGGCTCATGATATGGCGGCAATTGCACATGCTGCGACATTGCGTACGCGTGTCCCATTTTTACATTTCTTTGATGGATTTCGCACCAGTCACGAAGAATCGCGTTTAATTCGCATAGAAGATGATGTGTTAAAACAATTGTTGCCCGATGATTTGATTTTGGCAAATCGTGCACGTGGTATGACGCCAGATAAACCAACAATTCGTGGTACCGCACAAAATCCGGATGTTTATTTCCAAGGACGTGAGGCAGCAAACCCATTATATGATAAAACCCCAAGTGTTGTTCAAGAGATGATGGATAAATTTGCCACGTTAACCGGTCGTCAATATCATTTGGTTGATTATGTTGGTGATCCAAATGCAGAAAATGTTATTGTTGCCATGGGCAGTGCGATTGATACAATCGAAGAAACATTACCATTTTTGCCACGTGGCCTGGGTGTTTTAAAAGTTCATTTGTATCGTCCGTTCCCGCGTGAGGCGTTTTTGGCGGCCATCCCCAGAACAGTAAAACGTATTGCCGTTTTGGACAGAACCAAAGAACCTGGGGCAATTGGTGAACCACTGTACCAAGATGTGAAATCGGTTATTGGGGACAGTGTCGAAGTATTTGGTGGTCGATATGGATTAGGGTCCAAAGAATTTAAACCACGTGATGTTAAGGCGGTATATGAAAATATGATGCGTGGAACATTGCATCATAACTTTACTGTGGGGATTGAAGATGATTTAACGGGGCTGTCATTAAAAACGGATTCCGCATTTTCGGTTCAGGCGGATAATTTCAAAACGGCTATTTTGTACGGTATCGGTTCTGATGGTACGGTTGGGGCGGTCAAAAATATCGTAAAGATTGTCGGGGAAAATTCTGATTTATACCCACAATCATATGCTGTGTATGATTCCAAGAAATCTGGAGGTGTGACTGCATCACATATTCGTTTTTCAGATGCTCCAATCAAAAGTCAATATTTGATAGAAGCGGCTGATTTTATCAGTGTTTCGAATTTTACAATCGCACAACGTTTGGATGTTTTTCGTGGGTTACGTGCCGGCGGAACGGTAATGATAAATACATCAATGAATCCGGATGTTGCATTCGCAAATTTGCCACGTGATACCCAGGAACATTTGATGCGTCAGCGGGCACGTGTGTTTTTCTTGGATGCAAATACGGCCGCTGCTCAATTGGGGTTGGGAAATCGTATTAATACATTTATTATGTTAAATTTCTTTAATTTAACCCAGGTTATTGATCCGACGGTCGCAGCTAAATCAGCCAAAATCGCAATTGAAAAAACATATAAAAAGAAGGGGATGGAGGTCGTAGAGGCAAACTGGGCTGCTGTGGACAAAGCCGCTGATTATTTGCACGAATACAAAATGCCATCATCTATATCGAATTTTGCCCCAGATTTTGTACCAGCAATGACAGCAGATGCCCCAGCAGAGATTGCGGGGACATTGGGGGAAATTGCAGCGGGACGTGGTGATGAAATACCTGTATCGCGTTTTCGGGTGGATGGTGAATTTGGTGGTGGTCAATATCCGGTTGGAACATCCAAGTATGAAAAGCGTGCAATATCACCACGTGTTGCGACATGTGATTTGGAAAAATGTATACAATGTGGAAAATGTTCGACTTTGTGTCCACATGCCGCAATTCGTATCAAGGCATTAAACGCCACTCAGGTTGAAGCGGCACGTGCTGCAGGTATAATTGTTGTACCAATGAAGACACCAGAATTGGGACCAGATATGTATTTTACATTGAATATTTCCCCTGCAGATTGTACAGGATGTAATGTATGTGTTAAAAATTGCCCAATGCATGCATTGGCTTTGACAGCATTGGAAAATACAGATGAACAACAACACGCGTTTGACGCAGCGGTAAAATTACCAGATGTATCACGGGAAAATTTAAATTTAAATATTCCGAAACATATTGAATTATTGCCGCATTATTTTGAATTTCCGGGGGCTTGTGCTGGGTGTGGCGAGACGCCGTATGTAAAAATGTTGTCTCATTTATTTGGAGATAGAATGGTGGTTGCAAATGCAACGGGCTGTTCATCAATTTATGGTGCAAATTTACCAACAACACCATGGACACGTGATGCAAACGGTCGTGGGCCTGCATGGTCAAATTCTTTGTTCGAAGATAATGCAGAATACGGTTTAGGAATGCGTTTGGCGTTGAACCAAAAACGTAATACATTGCGTGGTTTGTTGCACGAGTTGAATATTGACAATGTTGATAAAATGATGTCGGAAACTGATGTTAATATTCAACGTGAAAACGAACAAAAATTACGTCAACAATTATTACAAATGGACGGTGAACGTGCACGGTTGGCCAACAGTTTGATTGGTGAAATGGTTGATAAATCTGTATGGATTATAGGTGGTGATGGCTGGGCATATGATATAGGATACGGTGGTTTGGATCATGTTTTGCACAGCGGTGAAAATGTAAATATCCTGGTTTTAGACACCGAAGGATATTCAAATACCGGTGGGCAGCAATCAAAGTCAACACCGTTTGGTGCCAGTATGAAATTCGCCATTGGTGGTAAATCAAATGCCAAAAAAGATTTGGGTATGATTGCAATGATGTCTGGTGCATATGTTGCCCAGATTGCATTGGGGGTAAATCAGGTTCAGGCAGCCAAAGCATTTAGAGAGGCGGAAAGTTTTTCTGGACGATCAATAATATTGGAGTATGCACCGTGTATTGCACATGGTTTCGCG
>JAZUKY010000072.1:0-5380 GCA_045643525.1 Candidatus Enterousia sp.
TTTTTAACAACTTGCCATTTACCTTTTTCAATATTTTTTAAAACAAATTCTGCATCAGAAACATCGAAAAATTCCGGATTTAAATTGGAACTATACACATTCACTGTTCTAAAAATCACTATTCCAGGTCCAATATCTTTACTATATCTATAATCATAGACAGCATCACCATTCACGTATTCAATAGCCGGATCTTTTCTTTCAAACAAATCCTTATACTCATTTGGAATATTCGCATCCACATCCAACATTGGATAATATTTTGCATATTTTTTTGCTATATCAATTCTATTTTGTCTTAATTCTGTTACCATATTTCTATAATTTTCCATTACAATATTTTTTACTTTCGTTTGTAATACAATTCCTAAATCCGAAAACTTAGATTCATTCAATAATTTTTTTACAAACAACTCTTCTTGCAAAAAATATTCATAACTATCCAAATCGACGCCATATGGTTCAATCAAATTTAATATATCTTTTGGAAAAACCGTCCATAATTTATAAACATTTAATGTTTTTTTTATATCGGAAACATATTTTTCGATTATTGTCCTAGATGTAACAATAACCTCTTGATGCAATTTATCAACCTGACGCGTATTTAACAAAGAATTCAACAATGGTTTCGTTTCATAATTCCAAACATCCAAACACTGTTGTGCCTGTTTTGCACTACCAAATTTTTCAATAGTATTTGGTACTTTCATCAAAGAATCATACACGACACACGATAATTCTTTTTTCTTTGCATCAAATATATTTTCCTCAACTATTTCCTTTTTTCCCTTTTTATTCTGTTCAGAATCAGACACAATATTATTGTTATTATCACACCCCAACAAATACGACATTGTATTTATTAACACAGAAATTGTAAAAATATTTTTTTTCATAATTTTTGATTTTCCTAAAATTATTTAAACGGAATCCAATCATAAAATAAATACCCCAAATGTCAATAATTTCATATATTATATGCCAAAACAAAAAACTTAAAATAAACATTATTATTTATATATTGAATTTGTTCGTTTTTTTGTTAACATACCCCCATACGGTCCCATCGTCTAGCGGTCAGGACGCCAGATTCTCATTCTGAAAACACGGGTTCGATTCCCGTTGGGACTGCCAAAATAAATAAACACCACGAAAGTGGTGTTTTTTATATTATTTATGCTTTTCACCACTATGTTTAACAGAATTCAATCCCATCCGCAGTGAATTTTCAGCAATTTGGCGAATTTTTGGTGTAAATGTACGCATATTCATGGCATCGGCAACACTATCCGCAAAAATTTTGGCAATATACTCTATCACAGCGGGCGTCACATAATATACTTCACCAACTATTTTTGCTGGTGATAAATTTTGTATATTTTCATATTTCATTTCCCCAATCCCCCAAAATATTTTCACAAGTATTTTTTCATAACACTTGTTTATGTAAACATATGCATTATATACATAAAGAACCTTGACCGCAAGTCACAAAATTGGTATAAAAATATGCAGAAATATTAAGGATATAAAATATGTTAAACAGTGTTATTAGTAAATTTTTGGGTTCTGCAAACGATAGAATTGTCAAATCATATGACAAGACCGTTTCTATGATAAATGATTTGGAACCAAAATATCGTGCAATGTCCGATGAACAATTGCGTGAACAAACGATTAAATTGCGTGAACGTTTAAAAAATGGCGAACGTGAACATAATATTTTACCAGATGCATTTGCCCTGGTACGCGAAGCCGCAAATAGATCCATAGGTTTACGCCATTTTAATGTCCAAATGATTGGCGGTATGGTTTTAACAAATGGTCAAATTGCCGAAATGCGCACCGGCGAAGGTAAGACATTGGTGGCAACATCAGCCCTGTTCTTAAAAGCCTTGTACGGACGTGGGGCACACTTAATCACAGTCAATGATTACTTGGCATCACGCGACGCACAATGGATGGGACAAATTTATAAATTCTTGGGATTGAGTATCGGCATTATTCAACACGATATGACAGATGATGAACGTCGGGCCGCATACGCATGTGATATAACATATGTTACCAATTCTGAATTGGGTTTTGATTATTTACGCGACAATATGAAATTTTCCAAAGAACAACAGGTTTTACGTCCATTTTTCTTTGCGATTGTTGATGAAGTCGACAGTATTTTGATTGACGAAGCACGAACCCCATTAATCATTTCTGGGCCATCCGAAGATACCAGTGAATTGTATAATCACATTGATGATGTCATTGTGCAATTAAATGCCACAGATTTCAAAAAAGATGAAAAAGATCGTCACGTAACATTGACGGACTCTGGTGTTGACCATATAACCCATTTATTATCTGCCGCAGGACTATTAACTGGCGACAACTTATATGCCCCCGAAAATGCTGTTTTGGTGATGCATGTTCAGCAATCATTATTAGCACATCATATGTACCAAAAGAACGTCAATTACGTTGTACGTAACGGCGAAATTTTAATTGTTGATGAATTTACGGGCCGTGTTATGACTGGCCGTCGTTTTGGCAAGGGATTACATCAAGCAATCGAAGCAAAAGAACACGTCACAGTTCAACCCGAAAACCAAACTGTATCCAGTATTTCTTATCAAAATCTATTTCGTTTGTATCCAACATTATCGGGAATGACTGGAACTGCCATGACAGAGGCTGCAGAATTTGAAGAAATATATAAGTTACGCGTTGTATCAATTCCAACCAACCGTCCCGTTGCACGTATTGACCATCACGATGAAATATACCGCAACAAAGCAGAAAAATTTGATGCCATTATTAAACAAATCCAAGAATGCATCAAACGTGAACAACCTGTTTTAGTCGGAACATCTTCTATTGAAAAATCCGAAGAATTGGCGACGATTGTTCGCAATCGTTTGGGGATTAATCCGGCCGTATTAAACGCCAAACAACATGAATCAGAGGCGAAAATTGTTGCCCAAGCTGGTGCCCCCGGTGCCATCACAATCGCAACAAACATGGCCGGTCGTGGAACAGATATTAAATTGGGCGGAAATGCAGAGGCATTGATTGCCGAATTGGATTCAGACGCCCCAGATTATGAAAGTAAAAAACAAGAAATTTATGAAAAAATCGAAGAAAATAAAAAGAAGGTTCTAAATGCCGGTGGTTTATATGTAATCGGTACAGAACGCCACGAATCACGCAGAATAGACAATCAACTACGTGGTCGTGCCGGTCGCCAAGGTGATCCAGGTGATTCAAAATTCTTTTTAGCATTAGACGATGATTTAATGCGTATATTTGGTGCCGCACGTTTAAATGGTATGTTAACAACACTGGGGCTAAAACCTGGCGAAGCCATAACACATCCATGGATAACCAAGGCATTAGAAAAAGCACAAAAACGTGTAGAATCCAGATATTTCGAAGCCCGCAAAGAGTTATTAAAATATGACGATGTTATGAATGAACAGCGTGGTGTTATTTACAAACAACGTGATGAATTAATGACTTCGGACAATTTGTCACCATTGGTTCATGAATTAATTGGGGATGTTGTAGAAATCATATGTGAAAATAATATTCCCGAAAAATCACATCCAATGGACTGGAATATATCCGGTATTCATAACGCAATGTTACAAATGTTTGCATTAGATATAACCGATATAAAAAAGTGGAAATCGGATGATCAGATCAGCGAACATAAAGCATATGAAACATTACATAATCTGGCATTGCGGCGTTACGAAGCACAATTTAACAAACACGGTCCAGAATTGATGCAAATGGCAACACGTCAAATGATGTTGGGTGCATTAGACAGTGTTTGGAAACGTCATTTACAACAAATGGATTACCTGCAAACAGGAATCGGTTTACGTGGCTACGCACAAAAAAATCCACTATATGAATACAAGCGAGAGGCATTAGAATTATTTAAAAATACAATTAATAATTTTAAGATAATGTCTGTCGCCTATATATCCAGAATGGATTTATCACGCAATGACGTTGCCCAAAATGAACAAAAACAAAACGAGCATGATGAAAATCTTAACCCTGCGGCCAACGATACTGGACACCGCAATGCACCATGTCCATGTGGTTCTGGACTAAAATATAAACATTGTTGTGGCAAATTAAATTAAGAAAAAGTCCCACCAATTCGGGTGGGATTTTTTAACTAACGATTTCTATTTCTGCGGCTAATATTTTGCCAAAACACACATTTTCCCGTCACGGGACTGGCCCGTACTACAATCGTATCCATCGGCAACGTATCCCACCCCTGGAAAGGATCCATATCAGACGTTATCATATTATACTCGTGCAACATTTTCCCTTCATTTCGATAAAAAACAATGTTTTTTCTATTGTTCAAAGCATCTTGAAAAACATAATCAACGATACATGTATCTACCTCAGCATTAGAACCACGGGGAATACATGTTCCCATATGTTTATCCAATGCATTTGCGGCATGTACAGACAACATCGTTGCGAATAATGTCGACAACCCAGCAAGCGCAAAATTACCAACTACTAAATTTCTATTACTCGACATATTAACCCCTATATCTTTTGATATCATAGAAGATTTATTTTCAATGTCAAGGAACACAAAATATCCATAACCATTATTGTTTTTGGTTTATTTCAAAAAAACAGAATAGAATTCCAATATTATTTTTTTAAGCCAATATCTTTATTAAACAAACGCCAATATTCACGTTCAACAGCATCAAACAATACCCTTTTTTCTGGACGATGGGTTCGGTACAAACGCCAATAAAAATCACCAAACTGTGCATTTTCCCAATCAATCACAGCTATTATTTTCAAAGTTTTTTTATCAATTATAAAATTTTCCAAATTATCCCAATCCTCATGATTCCAACCATAAAAGGGTCTTGGAATATCTATTGCATGTGCTTTGTATTTTTTTAAACATTCCGGATCCTGTTTTCCTATAACAAACAAAAAATTGGCAATTTGTTTTCCCAAAACATCCGCATTTTTTATTATTGTTTTTGGTGCAACATGTGCTAAATCTGTCCCGTTTATAAAATCATATTTACGAACAATTTCCCCACCCATATTAAATAAATCTACATTCAACACGGGAATCGGCGAAAAATTTTTCATATAATCAACTATTTCTTTTTCACGGGTTGCTATTTTTTTACCGTTACGCATACATGAAAATTTATGAAAATATTTTCAAATTAAAAGACACTTTGTGTCTTAATTTTTCATTTTCATTTCGTTGCAGCGGTTTGTATTTAAAATAAACCTAATTTATTCTAAAATTAAGATATCAAGAGGTGATCATTATGGGTCTCGCAAAATTAGTGGACAGATGGAATGTCCCTGG
>JAZUKY010000073.1:0-25132 GCA_045643525.1 Candidatus Enterousia sp.
ACTTGGGATGTTCCGGTTTTTCCACCCATTTTCATACCGTCAACATTTATTGCACTGCCTGCGGCTGTACCACCTTGACGGGTTACCTGCTCTAAACCATTTAAAACATAATTTATATTCTTTTTTTGTAATCCCAACGGTTTAAATGTATTTTTTTCACTGGAATAAATTAAACGTGGAATAACAACCCGATTTGATGTGGTTCTGGCCATCATAACTGCTAATTGTAAACAATTTGCCAAAATAAACCCCTGGCCAATACCAGAAATAATTGTATCACCATGAACCCAACGATTTCCAATTTTATGTTCTTTCCAATGACGATCTGGAATAACACCCGGCATTTCACGTGAAATAATATCGTTCATATATTTTTCAGTAAAACCTAATTTTACAGCCATTGCTTTTATGGAATCGATTCCGATTCGTAAGGCAACCTGGTAAAAATATGTATCACATGAATGTTTTAAGGCACCCGCCAAATCGACCCAACCATGTCCATAGGATTCCCAGCAATGATATCTATGATCACCATAATCCCAATGTCCTGGACAGAATATTTTTTCATTGGGTGAAATTGCACCAGATTCCAATGCAGCCAATGCAACTACGATTTTAAATGTTGACCCTGGTGGATATAGACCTTCCAACGTTTTATTCATAAATGGGTTGGCTGGATCGCGACGTAATTGTGATATATATTCACCACCATCATCGGCACCAAATATATTTGGGTCAAAACTAGGGATAGAAACCATTGCCAATATATCGCCAGTTTCTATATTTAATGCAACCCCACAACCTGCTTTGTGTGGAACCAACGCATCATATAAAACACGTTGAACGTGATCTTTTATTGTTGTTTGTAAATTCTTTCCAGGGATTGTTGCGATATATTGTGATTTATCTTCGCCTGTAACACGACCAACAGCATTTGTAATCATTACCGTTTGTCCCAATGTACCTGTTAATTCATCATTAAATTTTTTTTCCAGTCCAGTTATTCCTGTGGTAAAAAACGGTGCATTTGGTACAGATTTTTCTGGTGAACCAATATATCCAAATATTTGGGCCCCAGCGGGTCCTAATTCGTATACACGAACAAAACCACTATCAATACGTAATCCCGGCAAATTTTTTGCACGTAATTTTGCTAATTTTGACCATTCAGAGTTTTCACTAACCAATACCGGTTGAAAACGTGCTTGTTTTTTTATTCGTTCTCGTATTTTTTTTACTTTTTTATTACTTAAATTTAATTCGTTTGAAACTTCAGATATCAATTTATCCAAATCTTTGGATTCTTCTGGAATAATGTATATTCTGTAAATTTTTGCGTCACGTGATATTGATTTCCCTGATGCAGATAATATTTTCCCACGTTCGGGCATATTAATTTGTATGCGAAATAAATTATTTTCACTTTTTTTTGTATATTCGCGATAATTAAATAACTGCATTTGCAACATACGTAAAATTAATCCGGATGTCAAAATAGTTCCACCCGTTAAAAATAATGCGGCACGTCGATCAAATATGCGGGCAACTTCTTTATCTATCATCGCAAATCCTTGCAATTAAACCTGTTATAGGTATATATAATGCAGATGTCCAACAGAATATCCATAATGCTCGAATAATATTTGATAAACTAACGTGTGCACAAACCAAAATAAATATTCCAATTCCAAAGAATATCATAAATGCCCCAATTGCCCGATGTGGTGAACGTGGTAAATCTATAAAACCTTGAAAACCATTTGCAGCATACGCAAAACAGTATAATACCATCCAATATACTAACGTGTTGAATTTATAATCTATTAAAAAACAAAACAGGATAGAAATTCCAACAAACCATGGAACAGGTTTAACAAAAGAACAGTAAAATATTGGAATAATGGCCAATATCCCTGCGGGATTCCAAAAAGGACCTGATAAACGCCATAAAAATAAAGCCGTTAAAAACGGGAATATGGTACAAAAAAAATGTTTAATGCTGTATCTCATTTATATTCATTTTGACCATTAAACTTTAATATCATTACACGTGACATACGACTAACTGGAATAACACCGACATCCATATCATTAACCATTGTACCAACGGGGATACCGGCCGGTAATATTCCACTAATATTGCTGGTAACTAACTTTGTTCCTGCAGTTGGTTTATAATCAGGATCACTGAAAAAACCGGTTGTTGGTTGTGTACTACCATTACCTGTCATGAAACCGTAAATTTCTGATCCAACAACACGAACCGCAATATTGGATTCGGAATCGTTTATTGCCCGTACACGTGAAAATGTTGTTCCAGAATCAATAATTATACCAACCAAAGTATTGTCCAACGATACAACAACCATCCCTTTGCTTAAACCTTTGTTAGTTCCTTTGTTTATAAAAAATGTACTATGATGAAATGCTGTATTATCGTGGACAATATCCGCTAAAACAACATCATAGGGTTCGTTTTGTACAATATCTAATTCACGTGCCATTTTTTGATTTTCACGAACCGCAATATCACATGAAACTTGATTTCGTAACGCTTCCTGCAGGCGTGCACGTAAATCTTCATTTTCTGCACGTAATTCAGATAATTCATGCAATTTTTTTACACGTCCACCAAATGCCCGAACGGGCCATGTTACAACATCACCCATTGCTTCGGCGGTTGGCAAAACAATATGAGCCAATGCATTCATTATGGTGTAATCCGGTTTAGCAATCATAACATAAATAAACATCACAGGCATAACCGCCGCTACTATGGCGGATTTAATCAGTGACTGAACACGGGAAGATATTTTACTGTAAATCATTTCGATACATAGTTTAATATATAAAAAGGAAACATTCAATAAAAACTTGATTTTTCGTTTTATTATGACACAATAATGCTGTTACTTTCAGTAAACATCCAAAGTGGCATGGCATTGCCATCAGGATTAACAAAAAGAGGTGAAAATGCCAAAATTAAAAACAAAGTCGTACTTGAAAAAGCGCGCATCTATGACTGCGACCGGTAAAATCCGTGTTGCCAGAAATGCCCACAAGAAATTGTTACGTCACAAATCAAAACGTGCAAACAATGCGGGTTCAAAACCACAGTATTTGAATGATAATATGGTTGGACAGGCTAAAATCTTGGCCCCATATGGTTTGAAATAAAAAGGGGTTAAATTATGGCAAGAGTAAAACGCGGAACAACCGTAAAACAAAAACATAATAAGATTTTGGCACGTGCCAAGGGATACTTGGGACGTCACAGCACTACGTATCGTGCCGCACGTGAAAAAACAGAAAAAGCGGGACAGTATGCATATCGTGACCGTCGTGTTAAAAAACGTGAATTTCGCAGCTTGTGGATTGTCCGTATTAATGCAGCTGTACGCGGCAACGGATTGACATACAGCCAGTTCATGAACGGTTTGAAAAAGGCCGGTGTTGTTCTGGATCGTAAAGTGTTGGCCGAAATGGCATATGCCGGTGATGCAAATTTTGCAAAATTGGTTGAAACAGCAAAACGATTTATCGGTGCCGATGTGAAATAACCCTTGGCGGCGATTGCTTGTTTTGTAATAATAAAAGCCGTCAAAAGACGGCTTTTTATTTTTTAAAGGTTAAAAATTATGCAGGAACAAATAAAAAATATTAATACATTGGAAGAATTACAGGCATTGTATTCGTCTGTATTTGGAAAAAATGGTACGATGACGGCCAAATTAAAAGAAATGAAAAATTTGGATAATGAACAGCGTGCTGCACTAAATTTAGAAAATACCACATTACGTGAAGCATTTAAAAATCGTCAAAATGAAATTGAAAATGCTGTAATGATGGCTGGATTGGCAAAACAAAAATTGGATGTAACGTTAAATCCAGAATTTGAAAATCCTGGTACATTACATCCGTTAACACATTCATTGGCTGATATATCATCTATATTGGAATCTTTTGGTTATCAATTACGTACAGGACCAGAAATCGAAGATGATTGGCATAATTTTACTGCATTAAATACACCATCATATCATCCGGCACGTGATATGCAGGATACTTTTTTCTTACCAAATGGTAATGTTATGCGCACACAAACATCTGCTATTCAAATTCGCAGTATGGCCGAATCTGGGGTGCCAATTAAAATATTTGGTGTTGGTGCAGCATATCGCAAAGAAATGGATGCGACACACAGTCCTATGTTTCATCAAATCGAGGGTTTAAATATTGGTAAAAACATAACCATGTCCGATTTAATTGCTGATATTCGTGCGTTTTTAAAAAAATTTTTTGACTTAGATGATGTTGAATTACGTATTCGTCCATCTTATTTTCCATTTACAGAACCCAGTATTGAAATTGATATGAAATGGCATGGTACCAAATGGTTGGAAATTATGGGGGCCGGTATGGTTCATCCAAATGTTTTACGTAATTGTGGTATTAATCCGGATGAATATCAGGGATTTGCCTTTGGTTTTGGTTGGGATAGATTGGCCATGTTAAAATATGGTTTTGATGATATTAGAAAATTTTATGACGGCGATGTACGTTGGTTAAAAATGGCAGATAAATAAAGGGGATAAAATATGAAATGGACTTATGATTGGTTGACCGATTATTTACATACAGATATGTCGCCAGAACAAATTGCGGATGTTTTAACGCGAACAGGATTAGAAGTTGACGATGTTATAACCCCTATATCCCCTGTTGCAGCAAAAATTATTGATTGTCAGCCTTTGACCGGCAGTGATCATTTGCATATTTTACAGGTTGATGACGGTACCACAATACGTCAGGTTGTTTGTGGGGCACCAAATGCACGTACCGGACTTATTTCTGCATTGGCAAAACCAGGATGTGTTATTCAGGGACATGAAATACGCAATGGTAAATTACGTGGTGTCGAATCAAATGGTATGATGTGCAGTGGCTTAGAATTGGGTATAAACAATGATCATAATGGAATTGTTGAATTGCCAATGGGTACTAAACTGGGTTCCAATGTTACAGAAATGCCAACAGTTTTTGAAGCAGGTATTACACCAAATCGACCGGATTATTTGGCTGTACGTGGAATTGCACGTGATTTGGCGGCCTGTGGTGTTGGAAAATGTGTTATACCAGAAATAAATATTCCAAATGTTTTAAAATCAGAACGTCAGGCAATCATTGAAACAGATAAATGCAGTGTTTATCAATTTTGTGAAATTTCTGGTGTAAATATTTGTCCCAGTGATTCCAAAATATCAACACGTTTGACGGCAATCGGAATCAATCCAAAAAATGCGGCTGTGGATGCTACAAACTATATTTGTTTTGATATGGGTCAGCCAATGCATTGTTTTGATGCCGATGAAATACTTGGAAATATAAGGGTTCGTATGGCGACTGATGGTGAAGAATTTACAGATTTATTTGGAAATTTACATAAATTAACAACATCTGATATGGTTGTTGCCGATGACAACGGTGTTTTGGCATTGGCTGGTGTTATTGGTGGTGCCCGTGGCTGTACAACAGATAACACGAAAAATATTATATTAGAAAGTGCATATTTTGATCCTGTATCTGTACGAAAAACATCCAAACGTTTGGGGATTTCAACGGATGCGTCATATCGTTATGAACGTGGGATTGATCCGACTATTTCAACTACGGCAATGTATACTGCTGCACAAGTCGTAATAGATGCCTGTGGCGGGCAAATTACGGGATGTGGGATTGCTGGTCAAATACCAAATGAAACCAGAAAAATTCAATATAACCCAAATTTATTATTTACTAAAACCGGTTTGGATATGCCAGTATCACAACAACGTGAAATTTTAGAAAAATTGGGATATAAAATAACCGATAATGGTGATATATGGGAAATTGTACCGACATCGGCACGTGTTGACATAGATATACCAGAAAATATTGTTGCAGAATTAATGCGTATTTATGGTTATGATAAGATTGCAAAATCTGTTAAACATCATGCGGATTTTGCTGCAAAACATAATTCGCAGTATATTGATTTAAAGGTTAAATTGGCGTCACGTGGTTTAAACGAATGTAAATCGTTTGGTTTTGGTGATTCAAATGTTGAAGTATTATTAAGCGATAAAACATCAGTAATGGTTGCAAATCCTATAACCGCAGAATTGAATACTGCACGAAATAACCTGTTGGGAAATATGTTAAAATTTGTCGTAGATAACGAAAAACGTGGATACCCTGATTTGAATTTGTTCGAATTAGGAACAGTTTTTGATGGAAATGAACCAACCCAACAACATACACAGATTTGTATTGTTCGTACTGGTGATACATCGCCTAAGCATTGGTTACATAGAAATCGTTCTGTTGATATATATGATACCAAGGCAGACATTATTTCGTTATTAAATGGTAAAAAATTCAATGTACAAACGGATAATGTGTCGCGTTGGGCACATCCGTTCAGATATGGAAAAATCGTCTGTGAAAACGAAATAATCGCAGAATTTGGTGAATTACATCCGGCGATTGCACGTACATTGAAAATAAAAACAAATGTTTGTATTGCAATTGTTGATAATATTGATAATTTGCCTAAAAAATTGATGCAAAATACGGATAAATTATCTGATTTTCAACCAATTACACGTGATTTTGCATTTGTGGTTGATGTTAATACACCGGCAGATAATTTGGTATCTGTGGCACAAATAACGGATGAACGTATAAAAGATATTATTGTTTTTGATACGTTTGATATGGGAAATGATAAAAAGTCTGTTGCATTTACAATAACGATTATACCAACAGAAAATATGACAGATGGTGATTTGTTAAAAATTCAAGAAAATGTAATCAGTGCTGTTTCATCAAAGTGTGGTGCGATTATTCGTGATAAATAATCAAATATAAAACAAAAATGGGGGACATTTGTCCCCCTTTTTATAAAATATTGTTATCATTAATCAAACGGATTTTCGTCTTTTTTATATTCAATAACAATTGGTAAATGTTCCCATTTTAATTCCGTCGCTAAACCGCGTCGTAAATAACGTGTATATGATTCTGGAATGTCTGACGCACCACCAACATTTATTGTTATCCGCATTGGGTGTCGTCCTGTTTGACGTGCGAATTTTATTTTCATTGGACGTTTTAAACGGGACATTGGTGGTTGACGTGTTATAACCAAATTTTCGATAATACGGTTTATTAAACTGGTTGGGGCTTGGGCATTTGAAATATCCCATTGTTCATAAATACGGCGGAACATATTTTGAACACCTGTACCTGTTTCCGCAGATATTGCCAAAATCATAGGTTTGATGATTTGATGAAATGAATTTGTAAATTGATGTTTTAATTTCAATAATTTTTCATCGCGTTCTGCTGGATCGACTAAATCCCATTTATTTAATGCCAAACATAAAATTTTTCCTGCATTATAAATGCGGGCTGCGATTCCCAATGCTTGATTTTCGATATTACGGGTTGCGTCAACTACTAATATTACAACGTTGGCCCGTTCAATGGCTTCCAACGATTTTAATGCAGACAATGTTTCAACATCGTCTGTGACGCCCGCCTTGCGTCGTAATCCCGCTGTATCCATTAACAAAATTTCACGACCATAAAAATGTGTTGGAAATTTGACAGTATCACGGGTTACGCCCGGTTCATCACGAACAATTTGGCGATTTTCGCCTAAAATACGATTTACTAATGTAGATTTTCCGACATTTGGTTGTCCTAAAATTGCAATTTTTAATTTATTATCATCAATTTGTGCAACTTGGGTTGTTTCGGAATCAGATGATTTTTCAGCGATTTTATCTAAAAATTCATAAATTGCATCGAAACCGCTTTTGTGTTCTGCAGATATTTTTATAGGTTCACCAAAACCTAATTTATAAAAATCATGTAAATCAGTTACACGTTTGGCAGATTCTGCTTTGTTGGCCAGCAATAATACAGGGGCATGTGTTTGACGATGGACTATACGTGCCCATTGTAAATCTTCATCTGTTAATCCCGTACGTCCATCGACGACAAACAATACGGCATCTGCATTTGCTATGGCAGATATCGCCATATTTGTTGAATCATATGCGATACCATTTGATGCCTTTTCTAAACCTGCGGTATCACATAATGAATACGGACGTTCGGAAAATGTACCGTATATACAGTCGCGTGTAACACCTGGTCTATCGTGAACCAATGCATCACGTGTACGGGTTAATCCATTAAACAGTGTCGATTTCCCAGTATTTGGGCGTCCAGCAATTGTTACTTTTATCATTGTTTTTTCCATTGATTTTTTATTATTATATAGCAAAATTATAAATAATCAAATTATGGGGGTATTAAATGTTTGGTAAAATTATAAACACTTTTTCGCATATGAAAAATATTTTGGTTAATCCAAAACGTTATTTTACAAAGATAGTCGCCGATGGAAATATGGATGAATCGATGTTACAGGCCTTTTTATATGGTTTGTTGGGCGGTATTTTGGTTTTGTTAATACGTTTAATTGGTGGTGCAACAATTACAATCAGTGCAGTTTTCACAGCGATAATTATAATACCTGTGTTATCCGTTGCATTATTATTTGTTTTGGGTGGTTTGATGATGTTATTATCTGAAATTACCGGTGGTGAACGTGATTGGGAAATTGCGATTAAAGGATTGGCATCAATATTTTTCTTGTATCCAGTTATTTTGGTGTTAAATTCATTGGCTTTTAATTGTACATCAATGTGGATTATCAGTTTGATTGTTGATGCATATATTTTGTTCCTGTTTTATAACATTTCATTGTATTGTATGCGTGGTAAAAAAAGCGATATTATTGTTGTTATTGGTATATTGGCACTGTTTTTAATTACTGTATATGCCACAGATTATAGAATTGGTTGGTTTTGGTTAAAAAATTCTGGTGCGACATTATCGTGTTTAATTTAATTAATAAACACAACAAAAAATCCCGCAATTTGCGGGTTTTTTTATTACTATTTAATTAATTTTCCTGTGGCGGCATCAAAAGTCTGATTGCCAACAACAATTGTTTTATTTTGGTATTCTGGTGTAATCTGCTTTTTTACAGAACTCATCCAATAAATTGCACCATCTGTTGGACGGATTGCATATAAATTACTGTCGGTTGAAACAACAAATATGGCATGCTGGGTTACAATAAATGGTAATCCAACACTAATATCTGTGCACCATGTTTTTGCACCATTTTTATCATTAATACGGCATAATGCATCGCCTAAACCACCCGCATATATCGTATTACCATCTATTTCAATTGGTGCAATTATGTCCACAACTGGTGCACCACCTGTCATATTACTGCTGCGATATATATCTGCAATCCATGCTATTTGGCGATTTTTTGCATCAATTTTTACCAATTCACCTGTTGTTAATCCTGCATATATATAATTGCCGTTACATACAGGTTTTTTTACACTTTTTACTGAATTGCCGGTTGGAAATCCACTAAAAACCTTTTTCTCACCATTCCAAATAACATTTTCTTGGTCTTGGGTATATGGGCATGTTTGTCCGTTTGATTTTGTTACTAATGTTTCTGGTAACCCATCAATGTTTTGGTTTAATATATCTTTTTGCGTTGTATTAAACACAGATGTTCGTGTTCCGGGTAATATTGGATCGTGCATTGAGCATGCACATAATCCCGCAATACAACCAACAACTGTAACCAAATGTTTCATATTTCCCCCCTGCTCGTTTTATTTTAATGTTTGGGCGGCCGCAGAAATCGTTGCCGGTGCCTCGGAATCATTTATTATTGTATCTAATATACGATTTGCTGTATCACGATCGCCATCGCTTAAATATTTACGTGCCACGGTTAAACGGGATGTGTAATAAAATGGTGATTTTTTGGTGTTTACGCTGTTTAAATAACTGGCTACTTCGTGGGCTGTCATATCATCACCACGTAATCCTATAATGTGCATTTTTGCTAAATCGCGAAAATCACGTGTTGCACCATGTTCCGCCAATTTTTCCAATTTTTCAATGTTTTTATCCAACAAATATGATTGAAATAATGCCAAATCAGCAATCGCCCCCTGTGAATTTTTAGAAACAGATTCCAAAACATCACTATCTGCACTTGCGACACCGGTTTCGTATATTCCGGCATATTTAATTTTGCTGGCGTTATGAATATTTACACCAATTTGAATAGATGTTGCAACTGCAATGATGGCAAATGCACCACCAATTAAATGACGTGCATATTTTTTTATGAATTTGGTTGTTTTTTCGTTGTTAACCTCTTCCCATACTTCACGATATAACGCATCTTCTGCGTATTCTTCGCGTGTTTTCTTGGGTTGATTTATTTTATTATTTCTTTCCAAAATAGATGTCATTGAAAAATCTCCTGTTTGACATGATATAATGATAATTCTATACTATAAAAGTTATGAAAAAGCAAATCAAGAACGCTTTGACAATTAATAATACCACCAGTCTGGATGTCGGACGGGGCGGTGGTGATGACGTCAGTTTTTCTAAGTATTTGCAAATGATACAACAGTTTCCGATTCTAACGGCCGAAGAAGAATATCAATATGCGTCTGCATGGGTCAAAAGTCAGGATAAACTGGCGGCTGAAAAGTTGGTGGCCAGTCATTTACGTTTGGTTGTATCTGTGGCATATGATTTTAAAAATTATGGTATACCTGTATCAGAATTGGTTGCCAGTGGTAATATGGGCTTGATGCAGGCGGTACAAAAATTTGATCCAGAAAAGGGATTTCGTTTTTCTACATACGCTATGTTTTGGATTCGGGCAGAAATATATGAAACAATTTTAAATAATTGGTCAATTGTAAAAATAGGCACATCTGCTAATCAAAAGCGTGTATTTTTTAATCTGGCGCGTGCGAAACGGGCATTGGGTATTATGGACAATAATATGTCGGATGAACAAAATAAGCGTGTTGCCCAATATTTGGATGTGCCTGAATCTGATGTTCGTCGAATGGCAACACGAATCGGGGCACGTGATGTTTCTTTAAATGCACCAGCCCACTCTGATGATGAAACGC
Organism: Candidatus Enterousia sp.; assembly: GCA_045643525.1. Classification (GTDB taxonomy): domain Bacteria; phylum Pseudomonadota; class Alphaproteobacteria; order Rs-D84; family Rs-D84; genus Enterousia. The sequence continues at coordinate 11,094 of JAZUKY010000073.1, forward strand.
ACGATATATTATCGAATTTGCCGGATACACGTGATAATATTGCAGATGTAATGGAAAATATTGAATTTAAGCGTCATGGATACGATTTATTACATAAACACCTAGATGCCATGTCACAACGTGATCGTGAAATTTTGGTGGCCCGCAGATTATCTGAACCTGCCCTAACATTAGAGGCATTATCCCAAAAATACGGCATTTCACGTGAACGAGTTCGACAAATCGAAGAACGTGCATTTTCTAAATTAAAATCTGCTATTTTACAAGAAAACCAAGACTAAGGTGATTATATGAGATTTTTTTTATCCCGTTATTTGTTATTTGGTGGGATTTTTATCGGGGGTATAATTGATACGGCTAATGCCATTCAATATAATTATGATAATTATTCGTTTGGATTGACTGGGTATGGTACTGTTGGTTTTATGAAAAACGATACAAAAAAACCGGATTTTATTGGTGATTGGCGTTTACGTTCTCAGGTTTCGTATCGTCCAAATGGATTATATTCGTTTGGTATGGTTTATGCGATTGACGATATTGCAATTAATGAAGATAACTTTATGCGTGATGCTTTTGTTTTCGTTGAAAATCGTCGTTTTTTTCGATTGGAACTTGGGTTAACAGAATCCGTTGCACGTAAATTGGGGGTTGGATTGCCGGATGTTGGTGCTTTGCGTGTAAATGATAAACCATTATTTTATGATAAAATTTCACGACATGGGCCGGTTATTGCCGATACCGTTTTAACAACTGGATATCGGGCATTACGTGCAAATATAGTATCTGTTCCGGTTTCTGGTATACAATATGGTTTGTCCATTGCCGGTATAACAGATAATTACGATTATACGGCTGATTTTGGTTTAAAAATAAAGCGTCCATATGGAAAATTAAAATCGGCATATTCTTTTGGGGCATCTTTTATCAATTTACCACGTGATTATAAAACCGACTATTTTTCATCAAATGTTAATGCCGATTGGCGTGCTCAGGCATCCTTTGGTATGAATTTGCAGTATAACAGTTGGATGTTCGGTCTAAATACGCGTGTAATTTACGATAAAAATCCACTTGGTGTTGTTTCAGATGGTTTATCTGCTGGTGCGGGGATAAGTTATGATATATTAAATTATAGTTTATCATTATCATATATTTTATCCGATACGGGAATTTGGCATAAAAATGTTAAAAATTATGATGATAATACCGTTGTCACATCTTTCAGATATAAATATAGTGAAAATTTGCATGCTTGGTTTTCAACGGGCTTTTCGACCCAAAAAGTATTTTTAATGTTTGGTCTAAGGGTTGTTTTTTAATAAAAATATGAAAAAAACACTAATTTTAGACAGTTTTTTATATACTGGAACCAATTGCCTTGTTTGCAAATTTGGTGTATGTTGCTGTATTTGACAGAAAACTGCGGGTTTTGTGGTGTGTGATATTAAAAAAGCATGTTTTTTAATGGTTGACTTTATTTAAATTTTGTAATCTTTTTTGGCTAATTTTATGCCGTTTTTGGTCATTTTTTATTAAAATATGCCCTTTTTATGTTTTTAACATTATTTATTTTATAAATTTCATATTTTTTGCCATATCTGATAACACGGGGGTATCGATATTCATCTGTTTGGCACGATGGATTAATGCTTTTAATCCTGCGATACCTTCAACCGTTTCATTTTCCACAGGTTCATTTTTCGCAATGGATATTCCGGCTGAAAAATTTCGACTGGTTTCAGACGTTGCGGTCAAAAATAAATCGCCAATACCACAAAAATCTAAAAATGATTCAATTTTTCCACCCATTTCTAAACCCATTTTAATAACTTCTTTCCAGGCACGTGTAAATATTAATGCCCGTTCGTTTTCACCTTTGGCTTTAATGGTCATATAACCGCATATTATTGCCACAGCATTTTTTCCAATACTGCAAATTTCTGTTCCGATTATATCCGTACTGTGACTAAGATATATATGATTCAATGCTTTGGTTCCCATTTCACGGGCCAAATCACTGTTTGTTGCCAATGTTGATCCTGTTGGAATATCATATGCAACCTCGTGTGCGAATTGGGGGCCTGCAAATGTTCCGTAATTTTGACAATTTGGTAATTCTTGGTGCAATATTTCGGACATAAAACACAGATTGTTGTTTTTTATTTCCGCGCCTTTTGTGCAAATAATGATAGGCTGGTTGTTATAAAATGTCGCCGCATTGCGAAGCGTTTCACGAAAAAAAGCCGCTGGTGTAACAATCAACCAAATATCACACGTTTTTAATTTTGAAAAATCTGAACAGATTGTTATATTTTTTGGCATTTCAATACCATCAAAAGACCGGTATTCACCGTTATATGCCCATAATGTCACATCACAATTATTGCGTGTTGCATTTATTGCCAGTGCACTGCCCCATGCACCTGCCCCTATAATTCCAACATTCATTTTAAATCTCGTAATTTTTTAGTTACTTTTTTTATGACTATTAATCCATCATCCGATAATTCTAATGCACGTGAATATGAATCGCGTGCCATTCGGATATTTCCTGTTTTAACATACAAATCCCCTAATGTTTCAAACAATGCAGAATTTGTTGCGGATGCTTGGCCAACACGTTCCAATATTTCTAATGCTGCATCTACACTTTCACGGACTGCAATAACACGGCCCAATGTATTCCATGCGTTTATATCGGTTGGATTATGACGGACTAATTTCATCGCATAATCGTTTGCATTATCCAATTCACGGCCCTCTTCTGCCCATATTTTTGCCTGCAATGCCAATATTTCTGGGTCCATAATTAATATTTTGGATGCTGTTTGTATATCAGATTGTGCTGCTGATATATCATCAAACATAAAATATACATTTGCCCGGTTTTTTATAAAAAATGCACGTATTTTATCGGGTAAATTTTTATTATCTATTGCTTTATTAATTATACGAATTGCGTCGTTCTTTTTTCCATTTTTTATGGCATCTGCGATTAATTTATTTAATCCTGGGACAAACAAAGGATTTTTATTGATTGTTGATTTTAATTTTTCTAAATCCCCTGTTTTTTCTATTAATCGCATCAATGTAAATAAATAATATGGACTATTTATATCGATTGCATTATAAAAAGATTGATAGTCACCACCATTATTAAAGAAAAATTGTCCCAAATAGTAATTCAATGCATCATTTTTTGAATCAAATGATGTGCTGGTCGTTTCTGCAAAACGCAACATTAACAACATTAAATCCGAATACATCATCATTTGACTATGTGACACAGTTTGTATCATATCAAATGCCAATGCATTTTTATATCCGATGTATTCTTCCCAATTTGGGATAGTATTAAAATCGGTCATAAATACACCACCGGGACGTGATATAAAATCTTGATATAAATCATCGGCCTTTTCTGGCATATCATTATTATGATAAAACGACATTACATACAGATAATCGTTTATATTCATAAAATCTGTTGTTACATTATCGAATTCGATTGTGGCACGTTCTATATCACCTGTTTCTACATAAATTTGACCACGAATAAAAGATTTCCACGAATCGTTTGTTGGTAATTTTTCAATAAACTTTAACGCGTCTGACACATGGCCGGCGGCAACAGATGCCCATATACGAAATGGAGCCGACAGTGCTGAAAAATCTGATTTATGGCGATTATACATTTCGTTCCATTTATCATTTTGAACCAAATATGCATCATAAATTATACCCGCAGCGGTGTTTTTTTCGTTTTTTAACGATTTTACATCTTGTGGTATACGGCCATTTAAAAATTCAGATATATATTTTGTATTTTGTACCATCGGATAATTAACATCCGTTAATACATCTGTAAACTGTGCGGCTGCCCCAAAATCATTGATAACTATTGCGTGTTGGGCTGCTAAAAAAGCACCATATTTTGTTATTGGTTGTTGATAATCAGTCTGGTCAAAATTATGACACAGAACACTTACGCCCATTATACACAAAATTAATCCTAAACAGGCCCCGATAAATATATTTTCTTTTTTTCTCATGATTATGATAGAATACCGCTTATGAACAATAAAGTCAAATTTGAACGATACGAAGAATTATTACACCAATGGTCTAATCGGATGAATTTGGTGGCCCCCAGCACATTAAATAATGTTGCTGAACGGCATTTTGCCGATTCGGCACAATTGGCTGATGTTTTACCAAGTAATACAGATATTATTGATTTAGGCAGTGGTGCTGGTTTTCCTGGGGTTGTTTTGGCAATTATGGGCTGGAATGTAACCTGTGTCGAATCAATTGGTAAAAAGGTTGCCTTTTTAACAGAATTAAAACATCAACTTGATTTGCCAAATTTGCAAATTTTTCATGGCCGATTAGAAGATTTTATTAAAAATATACCGGATTACAAAAAACAACCGGTTTTTACCGCACGTGCATTTGCATCACTTACAAAAATTTTGGATTATGTTGGCAAAACAAAATACCGGTTGTTTTTATTAAAAGGTCGGGACGTTATGTCAGAAATTATCCAGGCTAAGTGTAAATATAAATTCAAATATGAATTAATTCCATCAAAAACAGGCGATGGTTTTATTACACTGATTTACGATATAAAATAATTTCATGTGAAACCGGTAAAAACCGATTGTTTTTAGTTATTTTTTATATTTTTACTATATGTATAGTATTTTATTGTAAAATTTGTTGTTTCATATGAAACGAAAAATAACTTATTGATTTTATTGTAAAAATATTTTTCTTATTGCGTGGCTTGACTATTTGATATTTGTTTTATATCTTATTGGGTGTTGAAAAAATAAAAGGGAAGGGTGAAATGGTAAAAATAATTGCTTTTGCAAATCAAAAAGGTGGGGTTGGTAAAACGACGACTGCAATAAATATAGCAACGTCGTTGGCAGCAATAAAAAAACGTGTTTTGTTGATTGATTTGGATCGGCAGGGTAATGCTGGAACTGGGTTGGGGTTTAATCGTGCATCACATCCGCAAAGTGTTTATGGTGTTGTTATGGGGACTGCGACTGCTGGGGATAATATATTGTCGACAGCGGTTCAGGGGTTGCATATTATGCCTGCGTCGATGGCACTTGGTAATGCAGAAGTTGAATTGTTGGATGTTGAAAATAATGCGTTTCGTTTGCGTGATGCGTTGACACCTGTTATGGAATTTTATGATTATATATTGTTGGATTGTCCACCTGCATTGGGTTTTTTGACATTAAATGCATTGACAACGGCGGACAGTGTTGTTGTTCCGTCACAATGTGAATTTTATTCTTTGGAAGGATTGTCACAATTAGAGGCGTCTATTCAAGAAGTTAAATCAAAATATAATCCAAAATTAGAAATATTGGGGATATTATTGACTATGTATGATAAGCGTTATGGGGTGACCCGTGCTGTCGAAGATGAATTACGTGAAATGTTTGGCGATAGGGTATTTAAAACAGTTGTGCCACGTAATATCAGAATATCAGAGGCACCTAGTCATGGAAAACCGGCGTTGTTATATGATTTTAATTCTGCTGGTGCACAGGCGTATTTGCGTGTTGCTACCGAAATTGTTCAAAAAACTGAGGGAGAATAAAATATGTCATCAAAATTTGGATTGGGACGCGGTTTGGCGGAAATAAAACAAGAAATGGGTGCGGCGGCAAATATATCGGTTTTAACCGGTGCGGAACGTGTTGTTGTGAAACAGATACCTTTAATTCAAATTGGTGCAAATCCGGATCAGCCACGTAAAACCTTTTCTGATGAAGAATTACAGGATTTGTCTGCATCAATCAAAGAAAAGGGTGTTTTACAACCGATTTTGTTACGTACTGTTCAAAATCGTCCGTATTTGTATGAAATTGTTGCGGGTGAACGTCGTTACCGTGCCAGCAAATTGGCTGGCTTGGCGGAAATCCCGGCATTGGTAAAAACGTTAAGTAATGAAAATGCAATGGAAATTGCGTTAATTGAAAATGTTCAACGTGAAAATTTAAATCCAATCGAAGAATCTGCTGCGTATAAGAATTTGATGGATAAATGTGGTTACGAATTGGATGATGTGTCACGTTTAATTGGTAAATCGGCCAGTTATATTCGAAATACATTGCGTATATCCGGGTTGCCTGATGGTGTTTTAGAAATGGTAAAAAATGGTGAATTGACCGCATCACATGCCCGAACAATTGCTGTTGCAGAAAATCCAGATGAATTGGCAAAACAAATTGTCGCAAATAAATTATCTGTATCGGATACTCAAAAATTGGTAAAACAGGGCGAACGTAAAAAATCCAGTCGTGCATATGTTAATCAATCCATTAATTCTGATGCGGTACATGAAATAGAACAAAAAATCAGTGATGCGTTGGGTGTGTTGGTTAAATTACAGGAACGTCGTGGTGGTGCAGGACAGATAATTTTGTCATTTGCGACACGTACACAGATGCATGAATTGGTTGATAAATTAACAAAATAATAACCAAAAATAAAAAATGTCGGTAAACACCGACATTTTTTATTTGTTTTGATGGGTGGATTATTAGAAAAATTGCGTTTTTGTGCTAAAAATATCATATATGGTGGAAAGGTATGTGATGAAGAAACTGTAAAACGTTTGGTTGAACAAAAAACTGATAACGTATCCGGTTTTATGCGTGGTACTGAAAATATACACGACAAGGAAAAGGAACAAATATTGGCAGTATTAGATTTAATAAAAATATCATCTGTTTAAAATACGGATTTTTAATATTAATATTGCAATTGGTATTTTCTTTGATATAATCATGATGTTTTTGGATGTTTGGTCTGGTTGGTCAGCCGCGTACGTTGACATCGTATGGTCGCTGGTTTCCTGGACAATATCCGCGTGACAGTTTTGGGTGGTTAGCTCAGTTGGTTAGAGCGTTACGTTGACATCGTAAAGGTCGTTGGTTCGAGTCCAATACCACCCACCAGATTAAAGAAAAATAAAATGATGCGAATGCAAAAATAATTTTATTAAAAAATATGACGGGATTCCTGGGGTGCCCCGTTGGGCACCCTATTTATTTAATCGGGGGATATAAAATGACAGATAAAAAACAAAAATATTTAATTACATCGGCATTGCCATATGTAAATGGTGAATTGCATATCGGACACTTGGTTGGATGTTGGTTGCCATCCGATATTTATGCACGTTTTTGTCGTGCAATGGGACGTGATGTATTATATGTTTGTGGCGCAGATGAACACGGAACGCCGGCGGTTGTTGGGGCGGCTCGGGCTGGATTATCCATTATGGAATACAATAATGGTTTTTATGAAAAACATTTGCGTGCTGTTCGTGATTTTAATCTGTCATTTGATTTATATGGGCGTACACATACAGATTTGCAAACTAAATTAATTCATGAATTGTTTTTACGTTTGGAAAATCAGGGATTAATTGCTGAACACGAAACAATGCAACCATTTTCTGTTGATGACAATATGTTTTTGGCCGACAGGCAATTACGTGGTACGTGCCCAAAATGTGGATATGAAAATGCGCGTGGTGACCAATGTGATAAATGCAGTGCCACGTACGAGGCAAACGAATTAAAAAATCCGCGCAGTGAATTATCGGGCAGTACCAATATCGAAATGCGTCCAACCAAGAATTTGTTCTTTTGTGCATCAAAATTACAAAATCAATGGTCTGATTGGTTGAAAATACATGCCCCGAAATGGTCAAAAACTGCATCTGCAATTGCACGTGGTTGGGCAAATGACAAATTGCGTGATACATCAATTACCCGTGATTTGCCGTGGGGGGTACCTGTTAATAAACCGGGTTATGAATCAAAGGTTTTTTATGTTTGGTTTGATGCCCCGTGGGGATATGTATCCATTTCACAGGCTGCAAATGAAAATTGGGTCGACTGGTGGAAAAATCCGGATTGTTATTACGCCCAATTTATGGGCAAAGATAATGTAAAATTTCATTCTGTCTTTTTCCCACAACAACAATTGGCCATGAATGATAATTGGAAAACGGTTGATATGTTGAAATCTATGAACTTTTTGAATTTCGAAGGGGACAAAATTTCAAAATCAACAGGAAACGGGGTTTTTTTAGACAGTGCAATTTCCGATGCACCGGCCGATGTTTGGCGCTATGCGTTAATTGCATCGGCCCCAGAAACCGATGACAGTGATTTTACAATTTCACGTTTTGCCGATATTGTGAACAAAGATTTGAACGGAATGTTGGGAAATTTTGTTTCACGTGTATGTAAATTAACGGCGAAAAATTTTGGTAATAATGTTCCTGCGGCGGGTGCGCGTGATTTGGAATTGGAATCGCAAATAAACGCAAAAATTACAGAATTAACCAATGCATTGGATGCGTGTGAATTTCGGGCATCTATTGTGGCATTACGTTCATTGTTTTCCATTGCAAATGAATATATGACAAAAATGGAACCGTGGACATTGGTTAAAAATGGTAATATGGCGGTGGCCGGTGCGGTTTTGAACGAATGTTTTCAAATGATTGATTTGTTTGCCCGTGTATCGGCACCATTTATACCAGATGCCGCGGAAAAAATGCAAAAAGTATTTATAAATACGTTCGATTTATCATGGCCGGCCAATTATGAACATCGTATTGTTGATGGGGCTGAATTTGTTGTTCCTGAAAATTTATTTAACCGTATTGATGATGATCGGGTCAAAGAATTAAGTGCCAAATATGCAAAACGCAAAGAAATTCCACAATTGGTTGCGGCAAAGATCATAGAGGTCAAAGAACATGGTACCCGTGCAGATTTGCACATATTAACGGTTGATTGCGGAACAGGTGAAAATTTACAGATTGTATGTGGTGCCCCAAATGTTCGTGTTGGAATGATTGGTGTTTTGGCTCCAATTGGAGCATGTGTTCCCACAATTAAAAAGCCGATTTGTCAAAAAACAGTTGCGGGTACAGAATCGTTTGGTATGATGTGCAGTGCCGCAGAATTGGGGCAGGGTGATGACGGCAAAATAATTATTGAATTAGAATCAGATACAGCCCCAGGAACAGAATATAAAACAAAGGTTAAATAAAATGGATTCAAAAAATGTAGATGGGTTTAAAATAAATATGCATAATGAAAACGGAAAATATGCTTGTCATATAAGTTTTTGGTGTCAATATTGTATAAAAATGGGCAATTGTGAGGATGTGTTGAAATGTAATATTTTGCAAGGGGTACGTAATGTCACAAATTCAAATACAATCGAAGACTATAAAAATAGAAAAGTAATTATAGATATTCCCGCGTTGACAGAAGACAGTTTAAGAACACAGCAGATAGGAATTTTTCGTTGCATACGTAAAAATGCGTGTTTTGAAATCAGAAAATATTATAAATTAAAAAATAAATGAAACTGGTTTTGGTGTCTTGTTGTGCCCCATGCAGTGCCGGTGCGATTCGTCAATTGGCCGATGGGGCAATTGATGGGGTTGATGATTTTATTGTAATGTTTTTTAACCCCAATATTTATCCAATATCTGAATATGAAAAACGTTTGACCGAACAGATAAAATATTGCCAACAATTGGGTGTGAAATACGTAATTGGTGAATATGATCATGACGCGTGGCGTAATGCGGTTGTGGGACTTGAAAGTGAACCGGAACGTGGTGCACGTTGCACGAAATGTTTTCAATTTCGTTTTGAATATGCAAAAAAGTGGGCCAAATCAAATGGTTTTGATGCGGTGGCATCTGTATTGGGGGTATCACGTCACAAAAGTCAATCACAGGTTGATTCCGCTGGGGCTGATGTAATGGGGCCGATGTATAAATCAATCAAATGGGATGAAAATTTACGACAAAAAATCGGTCGTGAATCTGATTTTTATCGTCAGAATTATTGCGGTTGCGAATTCAGCATTCGCAAGGTATAATTATCCTGTATATTTTTAAAGAAACAAAGGGATATAAATGTCATCAGTTTTTGTTTTCCCAGGCCAGGGGTCCCAATCTGTGGGGATGGCACGGGAATTATATGAAAATAATGCCGCGGCTCGTGCTGTTTTTGACGAAGTTGACGATGCTTTGGGCGAAAAATTATCAAATGTTATTTTTAACGGACCAATGGACGATTTGACATTAACACGTAATGTTCAACCTGCAATTATGGCCACATCGATTGCGATGTTACGTGCGGCGGGTGTTTCGTTGCCGGAATTTGTTGCCGGTCACAGTTTGGGGGAATATACCGCATTATGTGCCGCCGGTGCGTTAAGTATTGCCGATACCGCACGCCTGTTGCGGACACGTGGTGATGCAATGCAATCAGCGGTCCCTGTGGGACATGGGTTAACGGCGGTTATTTTGGGATTGACCATTGAACAGGTTCGTGAAATTTGTGCCCAAACCGATTGTGATGTTGCAAATGATAATTGCCCGGGTCAGGTTGTTATTTCTGGGGCACGTGAAACGGTTGAAAAAACAATGGAATTGGCCAAGGCAAATGGGGCAAAACGTGCAATGGCTTTGGCGTTATCTGTCCCCGTTCATTGCAGAATTCAATCACCGGCGGCCGATGCAATGCGTGAAGCACTGGCAAATGTCAAGATGGCAACCCCATCTGTTCCATTAATTGCCAATAAAACCGCAGCCCCTATGTCTGACCCCGATGAAATTAAACAAGAATTGGTGTATCAGATGACACATGGGGTTCGTTGGCGTGAAAGTGTTTTAAATATGCCATCCTTGGGAATTACTGATGCAATTGAAATTGGACCGGGTTCGGTTTTAACTGGTTTGATTGGACGTATTTGTCCTGAAATTAACGCAAAGAAATTGGAGATATAAAATGTTTGATTTAACTGGCAAAGTGGTTTTGATTACAGGTGCAACCGGTGGTATCGGTGGTGCAATTGCACGTAAAATGAAACAGGCGGGTGCAACGGTTGTTGTATCTGGACGTAATACCGCAAAAATGGATGCTGAATTTGGTGATGAATACATCAAAATACCGTGCGATTTGGCGGCTGATGGTGGGGCGGTTGAATTGGTTATGAATGCAATTGATGCAGCTGGCAAAATTGATATTTTGGTTAACAATGCCGGTATTACCAAAGATACATTGTTGATGCGTATGACAGATGAACAATTTGATGATGTTATAAATACGAATTTACGTGCAACATTTAAAATGTGTCGTGCGGCGATTATGCCAATGATGAAACAGCGTTATGGTCGTATTATAAATATGGCATCTATTATCGGTGTCATTGGTGGTCCGGGCCAGGCGAACTATGCTGCGTCCAAGGGGGGAATGATTGCAATGACAAAATCCATTGCGGCCGAGGTTGCATCCCGTGGTATAACCGCAAATTGTGTTGCACCGGGCTTTATTAAAACGCCAATGACGGACGTTTTATCCGATGATTTAAAAAAGGCCTATTTGGCACAGATTCCGGCCGGTCGTTTTGGTGAACCGGACGATATTGCGAATGCCTGTGTGTTTTTGGCATCGGACGAATCATCATATATCAACGGCCAGGTTTTAAATGTTAATGGGGCAATGGGACGGTTTTAAACAAAAATGCAAAAATTTGATGTAATTGTTATTGGTGGTGGACACGCCGGGGTTGAGGCCGCATCGGCCGCCGCCCGTCGTGGTGCAAAAACATTGTTATTAACAATGCGTGAAACCGATTTGGGGGCAATGTCTTGTAACCCCAGTATTGGTGGACCGGGAAAATCCCAAATGGTCGCAGAAATGGATGCGTTTGCTGGAGTTATGCCCCGTGCGGCGGATGCTGCGGGTATTCATTTCAGAACATTAAATGCATCACATGGGGCGGCGACCCAGGCATTACGTGCCCAGATTGACAGAAAATTGTATCATGCTGCGGTTGTAAAAATTTTAAAAGAATATCAGAATTTGACGATCGTTTTTGAAGCCGTTGAAAAATTAGATATTGATACCAAGATTGTAAACGATAAATACCAATCAAATGCGTTGATTTTTACAACTGGAACATTTTTGCGTGGTTTGGTAACACGTGGTGCTGAAAAAATATCATCTGGTCGTTTAATGGATAATGGTGAATATCAATCACCCGACACACATATATCGCCTGTGTTGGAAAGGGCAGGTTTTCGTTTAATGCGCTTAAAAACCGGAACACCGGCACGTATTTATCGTGACAGTATTGATTTTTCTGTGTGTGAATTGCAACCGGGTGACAAACCACATGATTGGTTTTCTGCGCCAAATGCTGAAAATAATTTTGATGCGGTCTGTTATATAACGCACACAACCGAAAAAACACATCAAATTATACGTGATAATATTGCAAATGCACCGATGTATAATGGCGATATCGAAGGGATTGGCCCACGTTATTGTCCCAGTTTAGAAGACAAGGTAATGCGATTCGTTGATCATACATCACATCATGTTTTCTTAGAACCCGAAGGTTTAGACAGTGATTTAATATACCCCAACGGTATTTCAACCAGTTTTGGTGCCGATATTCAAGATATTTGGATACGAACAATACCAGGTTTGGAAAATGCACGTATTGCACGTTATGGGTATGCAATTGAATATGATGCGATTGATGCACGTAAATTGGATGCACATTTGGAATTCAAAGATATCCCCGGATTGTTTTTTGCCGGTCAAATAAATGGAACCAGTGGTTATGAAGAGGCCGCCGCCCAAGGCTTAATTGCCGGTGCCAATGCTGCCGCCCGTGCGATTGGTGGCGAAATGTTGGATATAAACAGAACAAATTCAATGATTGGTGTATTGATTGATGATATAACAACGTTGGGTGTTGATGAACCATATCGTATGTTTACATCACGTGCGGAATACAGATTACATTTGCGGGCGGATAATGCCATTGTCCGATTGGGACAAATGGCGGTGCGTTGTAATATGATTTCTGATGATATGTATCGTGAAAAATATGCAATGCGTTCGCAGAAAATTTTAGAAAACGATAAATTTTATGCCGGATATATTCAACGTTCGATTCGTGAAATGGATGCATATAAACGTGATATGGAATTAAAAATCCCACGTGATTTTGAATATAAAAATATGCCTGGGTTAACGAATGAATTAATTGAAAAATTAACAATTACACGCCCGGAAAATATTGCGGCATTATCGCGTATCCCCGGAATGACCCCGGCGGGAATAATGGTTGTTATGCGTAAAATACGTGGTGGAAACAAATAAAAACGCCGGCAAATGCCGGTGTTTTTATTTGTTTTTCTTGATTATTTGTAATTTGCCATTATGCCATTGGGCAATTAATATATTTTCAATATTTGTTATTTTTTTACGACGTAATTCGGCCCGTAACCATTTTTCATTTTTTTTAATTTTTGCCAGCCCAAATTTATCAATATTACCATTATCAATAATTACAACAGAATATTTTCTGTCACCTTTTTTTACAATGGTAAAATCGCCATTTGGTTCTATTTCGGCGGTTTCAACATCATGAATTGATTGAATTTGTTGTCTGCGTAATGCCATTGCCAAATCATGGGCCGATATATTTAATCGTGCCATGCGTTCTGTGTCCAATTTTCCATTTTGAATAATAACATGTGGTGTTCCAATAAATATGCGTCGTCCAACATTTGTATACAGGGTTAATTTGCTAAGTGCATACAGCAGAACCCCATAAATCGTTACAATTATAACAAAATCCATCAATCCAATATGGCGGTCCAAAATAAAATCAGACAGAATCGCACTTAACAAGAAATTAATAATAATATCCAATGCGGTCATTTGTTTTAAATTACCCGCCGCGGTAAAATAACGCAAATATATGACGGCAACCCCAATTGCCATGATTAATTTTATAATCATTAAACCGTAATATGCCAATATCGTATTCATACCCAATAAAATATCACCAATTTAAAATATGATACACAGGATACAAATCCTGTCATATTTTTATTTGATTTTTGGTGTGGTTGTTTTTATTATTAAAATGATGGAATGATTTTT
>JAZUKY010000074.1:0-3231 GCA_045643525.1 Candidatus Enterousia sp.
GTTGAATATGGGCAATTTGTTCCTTTAACAATTTAATTGCCCCCGCATCAACAGACACCTTAGTATTCATTAATCGCGCAATTACACCACCAAATACCAAACCAAAAGCAAAACCAATTAACAATGACTGTAAATCCATAAAAAACCCCTTAGACCAGATTATAAAATAAAAAAAACAGATATCAAGCATGCCAAAAAATAATCTGCCAAAACGGCAGATTATTTATCCGATTTTTCACGGTTATGTTTGCGACACAGCATAACGCAATTATCTTCGGTGGTTTGCCCACCACGGGACCATGGGATATCGTGATCACCCTCCATTTCTTCAAATGCCCAACATTTATTTTCATTTTGTGTCCCACGACACATCGGGCAAATACCGTTTTGCCGTTCATATACAGTGCGTTTTATATTGTCATCAAATTGGCGCAGATTTAAATGCTTTGAATCATTATCAAAAACATATTCGTATATGCCACGTTTATTTTCAACCTCGCTATCACTCATCAATTTAAAGATTGTTTTTTCCAATTCATCGGCATCATATTGATTTGCATGATATGTGTTATAAAGTTTTCCCCAATCAACAGATTTCATTTCTTTGCGATATTTCGGAAACAGCAACTTTATCCAATTTATAACAGCGGTAAAATACATCCACAACTCGTTATCATTTGAATCAAGTTGATGTGCGTTCATATAAGATTCTATTTTTCCATCTGATATCCACGATAAAACAGTTTCCAAGCCTTCCTGTCGATTCCATTTTGCATTTATGTATTTATCGCCAATGGATTGTGCCGGGTTATTATTTTTAGAAAAGTGCTTTTTAGCCGCCATCAACCATGGTCCCCGATATGTGGCATTGCGTAATTCTTGGTCGGATAATTTTTCGCCGGCGATATTTATTGTTCGGAACCATTCCAGTTTTTCAGAATCTGTTCCGTCACTGCAAACATAGACCTGTAATTGATAGTTTAATATTTGTTCCTGTTCGTCTGTTTCCAGCGAATCAAATTGTCGGTCATTTATTGAAAAATATCCGTTTACATATTGGCATATTGATATGGTTCGTTGTTGTCCGTCCAGTATTTCAAATTGATTATCACCATTATCAACCCAATACATAACATTTAACGGGAAACCCTTTCGCACAGAATCAATAACAGAATCACGTTGTTTATCTTTATACACAAATTCGCGTTGATATGCCGGTCGCACATCCAAATTTCCGCCGTATGCGACAACGCCATCTTCCAAATTATCAACATAGCCGTTGGCTAATTCACGAACAGTAATCGGTTTTAATTCAATCTTCATTTTTTGTATCCTTTGTTTGTATCACTCACTGCATGTATCACTGTTAGAATTCTTTTTCCTGCGAATTAGAATGCGAGCGTATGGAGGAACCAAATAATCACTATTATCACTTATATAAAAAATTATATTTTCTGGTTTATTTTTTTGACTAAGTGTTAACACACAATTTATAGCACCTCCATTTACAGTTGTTCCATTTTTCAATATCTTTTTTGGATTTATATAATCTTTATTAGGAGTAAAATTATCTCTCGAATTTCCCAAACCAACGATTTCAAATTGTTCGGGATTAAATTTGTGTAGAAATGTAATTGGAACACCAACAACATCGTAATAATCAACGGGTATATCATTTACATTATCAACATTTATGGCATTGTAATTGTCGTATTTTGGAAAATCATTTTCATTGCCATAATAGTTTTTATAATTTTTGGGAATGAATTCGTCATGACGTTTTGAATAATCAAGATTTGTGAACCACACAACCGCCTTTACAAACGCATATTTAACACCATTTTCAAATCCATCCGTTCCATCGCCAATTTTTGTTGACGGGCTGTCTTTATATGTGTTTGGCACACGGAACCAACGATTTGAACCGTTCATTGTGCACCCCAACCACATTTTGTTTTCTTTTATCAATGGGAAAATTTCTTTATATGTAATTGCATTTTGATTCCCAATAATTAAAAATTTTTTATTATATTCCATTAACTGTGCAACATATTCACGAAATAACGAAAACGGCGGATTGGTGACGACAATATCCGATTGTTTTAATAATTCAATACATTCTGGACTGCGAAAATCGCCGTTGGAAAATAACATTTCTGTTTTGACAACATCTTTGCGGTTTATTTTGCCGTCCCCATTTACATCACGACCACGCGTTATTGTTAAAACATATGACTTTTTATTTTCATCTGCTTCATAGTGTGTGCATATCAGTTTTTTTAACCCCAACACTGAAAAATTATCGGCAAAATATTTGAAAAAATTACTTTCAGTCGGGTCATCACAGTTGCAAAATACCACCATATCTTTGAAATGATTATGTTTTGATAAATGGTTATAATTGTTTAACTCTTTTTCAATATCACTGCGTTGTGTATAAAATTCATCATTTTTATTTTGTTGTGCTTCACCTAGTGCTTCTCTTGTGTTCGCCATTTCCACCCCGTTTTTGTAAAAAATAAACCGCCAACGAAAATGGCGGTCGGGGGCTAGAAAAGCATATTTGTAAATGCCCTGCTGCTTTTGATTAAATCTTATCACAACAGCACCCCGACCATAAAAATGTCAGGGAATGGCACAAAAGCACCACAAAAATGGATTTCGACACTTTTGTGCCGTACAAATAAGGGATTTTCTAGGTCCCGAACCCAATTCCCATTGGATTCGTTTAGTATTTTAACAAATAAAATTTCATTAATCAAAAAAATATCGGCAATGTGCCGATATTTTTATTTCTGGGTTCGCAGGCCGGTTTTTGCATCAATCCAAACCTGTTCCGTCGCAATTTCCATCATTGGCATATCGGTTTTACTGTCTGAATACGAACGAACAACACGTGGAACAATTTTATTTTCTTTGGCCCATTCATCCATCGCAATAACCTTATTGGCACCCCAGCATAAAAATTTATATTTCCACGGACGTCTGGCATCCATTTGTGAACACATAACCGCATCAAATTTCATATCACGAACCAGACCAGGTATTAAATAATCAGGACTGGCCGATATTAAAATAACCATACGCCCCGCGGCACGTTCCGATGCAACCTGTTCTTTGGCCCAACCAAAACGATCCATTTTATGTTGTTTAATAAAACCTGGGGCGTATTTTTTTACCATATTTGGCGTCATAAAACGACGCATATTTTCACGCCACCACATTCCACCA
>JAZUKY010000075.1:0-5892 GCA_045643525.1 Candidatus Enterousia sp.
TTATATGTACGTAATCCACCGGATCCGATTCAAATATTATTGTCAAATACTGTTGGGTATATGTCGCATTTATTGTCAGATGTTATTCGTAATGGTGGAACAGGCAAGCGTGCGGCGGGTATTGGTGTGTTGGGCGGGAAAACTGGGACCAGTAATGGAAACCGTGATGCATGGTTTATTGGTGCAACCAATGGTTTGGTTGTTGGGGTATGGATGGGAAATGATGATTTTACCCCAATGTCATCAAAAATTACGGGGGGAACGATACCGGCTGAGATATTTCATGATATTGTTGCAAATTAGGTGCAAAATTGCTTGAAACAGTGAATAATTTATATAAAAATTGAATAAAAAATCAGGGGTAAAAATTATGGCAGATGATATTACAAAAATTCATGAACGTGAGGCAAAATGGCAAAAACGTTGGCGTGATGCACGTGCATTTGTTCCAAAAAATGATGGATCAAAACCAACATTTTATAATCTGATCGAATTTCCATTTCCATCGGGCAGCGGTTTGCATGTTGGACATATGTTGCCGTATACTGGTATGGATGTTCGTGCACGTTTTCGTCGTATGCAGGGATTTGATGTTCTGTTTCCAATTGGATACGATTCAATGGGTATTTCAGCTGAAAAATATGCAACAAAATGTGGATTGCATCCCAGTGATTCTGTGGCAAAATTAATACAATTATTTGAAAAAGATATCAGTATTATGGGGATGTCTTTTAATCCGGAATCTAAATTGGCAACATCTGATCCAGAATATATCAAATGGACCCAGTGGCAATTTATTCAATTTTTTAAGGCGGGGTTGGCATATAAATCAGAAATGCCAATGAATTGGTGCCCAAATTGTCGTACAACATTAACCAACGAAGAATTAGAAGACGGTAAATGTGAACGTTGTCATGGACCGGTTGAAAAGAAAATGAAAATGCAGTGGAATTTAGCAATGACTAAGTACGCTGACAGATTGATTGAAGATTTGGATTTGGTCGATTATTCGGAACACATAAAAACACAGCAAATAAACTGGATTGGACGTTCTTATGGTACGGATGTTGATTTTACCGTTGGTAATGATGTAATGACGGTATATACCACACGTGTTGATACAATATTTGGTGTTACATTTACTGTTTTGGCCCCGGAACACAAATTGGTTGCAAAATGGTTGGCGGACGGAAAGATACAAAACCCAGATGCGGTTCGTGAATATATTGCGGTAGCTAAGGCAAAATCTGAAATTGAACGAACAGATGTGACACGTGAAAAAACAGGGGTCAGATTAGATGGTATTATGGCCAAAAATCCGTATACTGGTAAAGAGATACCTGTATTTATTGCAGATTATGTTTTGGGTGATTATGGACATGCTGCAATTATGGCGGTTCCGGCCCATGATAAACGTGATTGGGATTTTGCAAAAAGATTTGATTTAGATATTATACCTGTATTATCAGGTGGGGAACCCGATAAAGTATGGGAGGGTGATGGTGAACATATCAATTCAGATTTTATGAATGGAATGAATAAAACGGATGCAATTGCTGCGGCGATTAAGGTTGGTGAACAGGGTGGTTTTGCACGTGCAGCCAAACAATATAAATTAAAGGATTGGCCGTTTTCACGTCAAATGTATTGGGGTGAACCAATACCATTGGTGTATTGTGAAAAATGTGGTTGGGTACCTGTACCAGATGACCAATTGCCTGTGTTACAGCCACGTATTGAAAATTATCGTCCAACCGAAGATGGTGAATCACCGTTGGCACGTGCCACAGATTGGGTTAATACAACATGTCCATGCTGTGGTGGTGCGGCAAAACGTGAAACGGATACAATGCCACAATGGGCGGGGTCGTCGTGGTATTATTTGCGGTATTTAGATTCGAAAAATAGTTCAGAATTTTGTTCCCGTGAACAAATGGAAAAATGGATGCCTGTAAACCATTATAATGGTGGTAATGAACATAATACCCGGCATTTGTTATATTCCAGATTTTGGTACAAGGTATTATTTGATTTGGGCTTGGTCCCGAATCCGGAACCGTATCAACGTCGTACAACACAGGGATTAATTATGGCACCCGATGGTCGAAAAATGTCCAAGTCATTGGGAAATACAGTTCCCAGTTCGGATGTCGTTGAACGTGCTGGGGCGGATGCCTGTCGTATGACAATTTTATTCTTGGCACCGTGGAATCAAAATGCAAATTGGTCCGAAGGTGCGCTGGCTGGGGTTCAGCGTTTCTTGAAACGTATTGAAAATATGTCTGATAATTTATCAGATGAACCGATGGATTCTGAACAGGAACGTTTGGTAAATCAATTAATTGCAGATGTAACAGATCGTATTGAAAATATGAGTTTTAATACAGCCATTTCAGCAATGATGGAATTCTTTAATGAATTTTCAGGTAAAATGCCACGTGATGCATATACCGTATTGATTCAATTGATGAATCCGTTTGTTCCACATTTAACCGAAGAAATGTGGGAAAAATTGGGACATTCTGAAATGTTGGTATTTTATCCATGGCCAAAATATGATGAATCAAAATTGGCAAAAACATCAATGACAATAGTTGTGTCTGTAAATGGTAGACGTGTGGCTGATTTTGATGTGGCTGCAACGTTGGGTGAAGATGAAATAATTCAAAACGCCAAAACGATTGCTGCAAAAAAATTAGAAAATACGGAAATCATTAAAACAATTGTTGTACCAAATAAATTGGTAAACTTTGTTATAAAAAAATGATGTTTATTAAAAAAATTGTATTTATGCATTAAAATACAAAAATAAAAAGATGGATTTTTATAAATCCATCTTTTTTTTGTGGTATATGATTAATTACTTAATCAAACGTCCCATTGCAACTGCGGTATCACCCATACGATTAGAGAATCCCCATTCGTTATCATACCATGCGGTTACATGTACCAATTTGTCACCCAATACCTTTGTTTGGCCGGCATCGAATATTGAACTGTGTGAATCATGTGTGAAATCCACAGATACTAACATTTTGTCATTATAACCAAACGTTTTTGATTGGGCGGCACGCATTGCGTTGTTAACCGCTTCGACAGTCGCATCTTTTTCAAGATTTACAACCAATTCAACAACAGATACATCTGGTGTTGGAACACGAATTGCCATACCGTCTAATTTTCCAGCCAAATTTGGCAATACCAAACCGATTGCTTTGGCGGCACCGGTGCTGGTTGGAATCATGGATAATCCGGCGGCACGTGCACGACGGAAATCTTTGTGGTTTTTATCCAATAATTGTTGATCACCCGTGTATGCGTGAACAGTTGTCATCCATCCAGATATTACGCCGAAATTATCATCTAAAACTTTGGCAACGGGTGCCAAGCAGTTTGTTGTGCATGATGCATTTGAAACAATTTTATCATCAGATGTTAATGTATCTTGGTTAACACCAAATACGATTGTCTTATCTGCACCGGCGGATGGTGCGGAAACTAAAACACGTTTTGCACCACAGTCTAAATGAACACGGGCCTTTTCTGCGGCTGTGAACAGACCTGTGCATTCCATAACAACATCAATTCCCAATTCATCCCATGGCAATTTTGATGGATCACGTTCCGCAATACATTTAATTTTGTGATTGCCAACAATGATGTATTCACCATCTACCTTTACATCCATAGGCAATTTTCCATGTACAGAATCATATTCTAATAAATATGCGTTCTGTTCCGCTGGGGCCAAATCATTGACCGCAACAAATTCTATATCGTCACGACCAGATTCCAACGCTGCACGCAATACCAAGCGGCCAATACGTCCGAAACCATTAATAGCAACTTTTACTTTTGACATATTTTGTATCCTTTCTTTTTTTGTTGTACCATTTTATTGGACAATGTATATAATGCACCACATTTTTACAGATTACAATTGAAATTTATACGTGGGACATTTATAATTTTTGGCAAATGATACACACAGCATACATTATTACAGGACCAACGGCATCTGGAAAATCAGATTTTGCACATGAATTGGCGTTGCGTATAAATGGAACAATTATAAATTGTGACAGTGTTCAGATATATCGTGGTATTGAAAATATATCTGCCAGTCCATTTGCCACACGTCCAATTACGGATGAAATAGATGGGGTTCCGTACAGGTTGTTTTCGATATTGTCTTTGACTGAACAAATCAGTGTTGCAGATTATCAAAATATGGCACATCATGAATATGATATGGCGATTGCTGCGGGACGTACGCCAATATTTGTTGGGGGAACGGGATATTATATAAATGCAATTTTAAATGGTATATCACCGATGCCGGATATTAGCATGGAAAACCGTATTCGTGCCCGTGAATTGGTTGCAACGGATATTGAAATGGTACGTAAAATATTGCCAGTAAATTTTGTTGCCACAGATCCACAACGGGTTGCCCGTGCATTAGAGGTTTATTTTCAAACATCACACCATTTATCTGAATTTCAATCGGCACCACGTGTTGGTGCGATAATTCCGACGCCATATAAAATATTGATAAATCCACCCGCTGAATTACTGCGGACCCGTATTGCAAAACGTATTCCACAAATGTTATCTGGGGGTGCCATGGCAGAGGCACATGATATTATTGCGTCTGGTTGGGATGCGGGACGTGCAATTGGGGCGGGGCAATTATGTGCGTATATACGTGGTGAAGCTACGCACGAAAAATGTATTGAAAATTGGATTACAAAAACAAACCAATATGCAAAACGACAACGAACATGGTTTCGTACACAATTTAATCCAGATGTCATAATTAATCATTCACCAACAATATCAGATATTGAAAATATAATATAAAATAATGCCATATCTTTATAAAAAATATGACATTGTTTTAATACATGTTTATATATTTTTTTCTAGTGGGTATGTTTTTTTGATAACTATTTTGTATTTTGTAGATGCTGTTTGTAATATTATTTGTTTGTAATAACAAGATCTTTTTAATGTCTTTTCTAGCTTGTTTTAATTGGTCTGTATTCTTGTCTTTTACCCTATATTCAGCCAAATATTTTGCAATTTCGTTTATCAAACTTTTTTTGATGTTATGGAACGTTTTTTGATCTGGATATCGATTTTCATCCAGGCGGGTTTTAATCCAAACAGTGGACTGAAAAATTAATTCTTTTTCTATTTTGGGATTATATTCATATTCCTGACGCCATCCATCCCAGTTTTCGTTTATGTCAATAATACCTTTGTTTGGGAGCATGGTTATAATTAATTGGTTAATATGTTTTTTGTATTCTTTGAACATATCGTTGATGCTCATATTTACCTCGTTTGTTTTTGTATATCTATATATATCACAAAAATATAATATGTCAATATGTATGATAAAAAATAATCACCATTAATTGGTGATTATTTTGTTTTGGATATACACTTTAAAAAAATCATTTGTTTTTGTGGTGCTGATGTGTTTTTTATGTCTATTTTTTGTTTCTTTATTATTTCTTTCAATTTTTGTACGGCCGGTAATTCGTTATACAATTTTTGCATTAACTGTTTTTTTGTTAATGGTTGTAATTGCTGTTTTTCAAACCAATAACGGGTATTGTGGTGACTGGTTAACCTGCCGTGTATTTCGTATACGTATAAATATTGAACAACTTTACCGACAAATTTACGTATTTTACGTAAACTGTACAAATTTTTGTTATTTATTTGATCTGTGATAAACAATTGTGTGTTCCATATTATGAATTTTTGCATTGTTGGTGAATATGTCACACATTCACGCCAATCAAATTTTTGTTTTTGTGTATACGGTTGTTTAGAATGCATCAATGCCATAATCTTTATCATTTTTTTATATTTATTGAA
>JAZUKY010000076.1:0-6858 GCA_045643525.1 Candidatus Enterousia sp.
TCGTTCAACGTGGTGGCACGGCCAAGACCACACCGCAACGTGCCAGCAACAGTGGGGCCCGTACAGTTATAAATAATACAGTAAATACAGCCACAGTAACAACCGACACAGATACCGTTTCAGATCAATCCGATACATCATCAGAACAAATATCAGATGTTGTATCAGAACCAGAACCCGAAGCCATTATTATCGAAAACAAAGCATCAGCATTTGATGGTGTTGTTGGGTCCGAGGTGACAGGTGAAACATCAAATTTGGCGGAATCAATTCGTCGCCAACGTGCCGCATTGGACGCGGCCGATGCGGTTGAAAGTGCAAAATCAAATGTAAAACGTGCCATGGGCGGTCAAAACACATGTGATCGGGATTTACGCAAATGTATGCAAAATAAATGTGGAACCGATTTTACAAAATGTGGTGGTGATACGGACATGACGTGGGGCGACAAAATGGATTCATGTCGTCGTGATACAAAATGCACCGGTACGGAATATAAAATATTTGGTGATGAGATTAAGGCCGATCGTGATATGAACGTGCGTTTGGCAAATTATAATAAAATATTGGAATGCGGTAACGGTTATAATGATTGTATCGTAAAACAATGTGGTGTTAATTATAATAAATGTTTGGGCAAAAAAGATGGCGATGCCGCAATTTCTGCATGCGAAAAAATTGCCAAAGATTGCACCCAACATGATAACGGATTATCAAACCGCACGATGCAGGTATTTGCAACATTACGCCAAAATGCTGAAGTTCAAATAAAATCAGACGAAGAAAAATTATACAGCCTGCGGGATAAAATGTCCGAACAATGTCGTCTGTTGGGTGCAATGTTTGACGATCGAACAATGAATTGTGTATACAGTGTTAATTTCTGGGCCAATAATTCTGAAACACCATTTGCATCAAAAAAGGTTTACGCCGGTAACACGTTTGATTGTAATCAAAATTGGTTTGGAATTGATATTACAACATTCAAAGAAAATGCATATCGTTTGACACGTGAACAAACATCCGCAACCAGTGCCCTGTTGGGTGCCGGTGTTGGAATTGCCGCAGGTTCCATATCATCGGGCGCAATCGGTCGTGCCATGGACCGTGCCAAGGCCGAAAAGGAATTAAATGCCGCCAAGGGCGATGATAACAAAGACGCCAAAGGAACAGAAACAACTAAAGAAAATAACTCTAAGGATAACGATGAACAGACATCCTAAAAAGATGATAAAAACAGCAACAATACTGGTGAAAACACATCACAATGGTAATAACAATGATAAAATAAAAGCAAAATCGATTACGGAAATAAATCCAGCCGTTACCAAAGCCGAATTGAAAATCTAATCAAAATAATAATTTTGTAATTGTAAAAAATGGGGTGATGAAAAATGCCCCGTTTTTTGTTTTTATAACATGTAAAAACATTCGTATTAATACAGATAAACATATAAAAAACTTTGTAACCATACACATCAAGAATTTGCGTTTATATAATTTATATACAGTATTTTTTCAACAAAAAACAAAATTTATAATATCCCCCCCTAACCCCATATATAAAAATACATTTCCCCAATACAAAAAAATTATTTAATCGTATTGGGTAACAAAACAAAATACCAAACATCCTGTTTTTGGACACATTATTGTTTCTAAAATGAATTTTTACATTATTGGCTGGTACCGCTGATAAATTGGCATTAGTGCCACATTTGAAAGAAATAATCGAAACATCAACGTTGGGCAAAAGACAGGAATTAACTCAAAGAATAAAAATAATGTTTTGGTTGCTTTTCATTATATAACGATGCGGTTATTGACGGCAAACAATACTTTGTTACGCAGATTGCAGAAGACGCCAACGGATCGTTTGATATTAATATGGTAATAAATAAAAAATCAAATCCGTTGATAACCGTGGAACATTTAGTAGTGATACAGGAAATATTTATTACCAAACCAATATCAAAGATGCCCCAATTAAATGGATTTAACAATACCAACACTTATTCTGTCCAGATTATGTGTTAAAAAAAACAACTCTGTCAATGGTGACATAAAAACAATTAATTTGGCACAAAATATTTTATATATGTACATGAATTTTAAAGAAAAAAATACACCAATAAATTAATAAAAAATTCCCCAAACGGGGAATTTTTTATTCTGCGTCATCATTTGCATAAGTTACTGTTGTAACAGGTTCTTCTTCTGACCATTTTTTACATTTTGTACGGTGTTTATCCCTGTTAAACAATCCACCACCCTTGCTACAATATTTCTTTATCGTTGTTGCTGTGCATTTTTTTGCCACAGCATCCCACTGATTTTTTACAATTCGGTCTTCCGACCCACTCCTAGTACTTGATATATGATACGTCTGTTCAAAATATGTAGGAATATCATTAACATTTGCATAATATGCTATACCATCCTCTGTAGTGCCGGTGGTATTCGTGTACCCCCTGTATAATTTATCCAAATCCTTTGAATCTGGGATTCCCCTAACCAAACATTGAGCAATCGTCGTACGCCAATCTTTAGTATTTACAACCGTTCCATCCGTTGTTTCGCACTTAATCATTGTTGGATCGGATATATCTATTGCACATTTTGCCTCAGTCGGTGCACCCAATAATGTTGCTAATTGTGTCCGTTGTATATCCATTGCCGCGGCCAATTCGTCATATCTGGTCGTATAATTTTCACGTGTTTTTGATATAATTCCCCACGCAATAACAGATTTTACACTGGCCAACATGTCACGTCCACTGGAAATAACACCATTGGTTGTATTACTTGTACGTGTCAAATTACCGTTTTCATCTGTGCTATTATTTCTGCTGTTGGTAACACCATCAACACTTCGACCATTTATACATGCATTCAATGTCGGATTTTCTGTAAATATAGACATCTTTTGTTTAAATACAGTATTCATTTCATCACATATTTTACCACCGTCCCCACATCCATCAATGATTCCGTTCGTTTCATCATATGAAATATTTGACCAATCATCAATTGTATTCTTATATCTAACCGAACATTTACGCAATTTGTTTTCTTTATCTTCTTTGGTATAATTCGAAAAAGCCGCAAGCACAGATGTGACATTTTCATATTGTTTTCCAGAACAATCTATTTCATATCCCAAATCATTTTTTCCCAATGTATAACTTATACTGATACCACCGCACCAATCATCACCAGAATCACCACAGATGCTGGCCTTTTGTTCTTCTAATGCGGAATTACACGCGGTAACAATACTGTTATCAATATTTAATAACAAACCTTTGGCAACCTCTGTAACCTTTTCGTAAATATCGGTTGTATCGCCATCCTTGGCACAGGATACTTTCAATTTATCCTCTGGGCAAATTTCAAATATACTGTCGGTTGCAAAACCTATGCATCCGGCATAATCTTCGCCACATCTATCCTGGATACACGATTTAATGGTATTTGTACATGAATCAACACGCATCGACGCCAAACGCATTTTTATCGAATTCCATAGAGTATTTTTACCTGTATCATTGGTAACATCACTTGCATTTATCCCCGCCTTGGCCAATGCATTTTTACAAACACTTGCCATATTTTTTGGGTTACTCAAACACAAATCATATGAACCATCCGGAATATTCGGATCAAAATTATCCTTACACGCCTTGGCAAAACAGTCGGCAACCGTTTTTATACTGTTCATACGTGTTTTTTCTTCGGCTATTAATTCCGCCGATTTTAATTGTGGGGCCACATTTTGCAAAAACGTATCCCAAACCTGACCTGCAACACGTGTACACTGTTTGGTTACAGATTCACACATAACCTTTTTGGAACTAATAATATCAAATGTAATTTGCTTAATCTTAACATTGGTGTTTTTAATCGTATAATCTTTATCCGCATTACTGCTAAGGCGAACTGATTGATCGACAGTCATTGCCTCACCGCCGGCGGACGCACATTCCGAATAATCATTACCACAACCTGCGGTTGTTTGCATACATTTTGAAAATTCAATTACACATTGACCCAAATCATATTTATTGGCCGTTTGTATTTGATCCAATGCTTCTTCACGTAATGCCTTTTGGGCGGCCTGTAATTTTTGTGCACTGGCCGTTTTACGTTGTGACAATGTATTTGAATATGCACTGCAATCTGCCTTGATCTGTGTTTGATACATTAATTGTAACAAAGATGTTTCTTTTGAACATTCGGGCATCTGTGCAACACAAATACTGTTTACCGCATTATACAATGCATCACCTTCTTTGCCCTCTAATGATGTAATAACACTTTGGGTACTCTGAATCTCTTCGTCAAAATCAAATGTATCATCAAAATTCGTATTCCACATAGACAAATCCAATGTGGCACGTTGTTTTTTCTTGGTTGCCGCCTGGGTCTTGCTTTGTGTTTCAAATTCTTTGGCAACCGCATTTGCTTTGGCAATGGCGGCTTCGGCATCATCACCCATTTGCATTTTTTCCAAACCTGTCGTCGCCATTTGATAACTTTGTTGATCCAAACGTTCTATTTCTGCCAATATTGCATCAAATTCTGCATTTTTATCACTGCATACACAACGCCCACCAGTGGTGTTATCAATCATACAAAACGAATCCATACATCCATTATATTTGCTTTTGCATTCTTCACTAACAACAACATTTTGGGCCGCCGCCGAAACCTTTGTTCCCGTACTGATAACCTTTTGCGTTGCACCCGCACGGGCCGATAAAACCGGTGTTCCACCGTTTTTTGCAGTGCTAGCACCCGCA
Source organism: Candidatus Enterousia sp. (assembly GCA_045643525.1). Taxonomy (GTDB): domain Bacteria; phylum Pseudomonadota; class Alphaproteobacteria; order Rs-D84; family Rs-D84; genus Enterousia. The sequence goes on from JAZUKY010000076.1 coordinate 4,803, forward strand.
GCGGGTTTCGCCGCACGGGCGGATACAGTTGCACTGCGTGCCGACACTGCTGAACCGGTTGTATTTGGTTTTGCACCACGAACATTTGTTGCCGCACGTGCCGATACAACAGGTGCCGCAGACGCTGTACCACCGGCATTTGCCCCACCACCACGACGTGTCTGGGTCGGGGCGGCAGAATACGCGACATTCGCCGTCATACAAGATACCAATGCTACATATAAAAATACGTTTTTCATGATGCTCCTACTATAATTATCGTATGCATTGTATCATAAAATCGGTATATAAAAAAGTAAAAAAAGCCCAATATCGATTATTTATAAATAAAAAATCTAAATTAATAATGCAAAGCCGATATTAAAATATAGACTATGACCAGATTCCTGATGATTGGTTCGCACAATCTGATTTGGCACAAGAAAACGAACAATTAGACACAGAAAATCCAGAATATACTGGTGACACTATCAACATAGACGGTAAAGAACGCAGTGTATATAATAGCAACGGGGACAGAATAGCAAAGTCTGAACAGGCATTGCGAAACTTTTATAAATGGCTTGGTGATAGTAAGGTTGTTGATGAACAAGGCAGACCGTTGGTTGTATATCACGGGACAAATGCAGAGTTTGATACTTTTGATATTACAAAATTTGGTCGAACAGACTCCGGGCTACTTGGCGTTGGATTTTATTTTTCACCAGTTAAATTTGAAGCAGGAACTTATGGTGGAAATATAATGCCTGTATATCTAAAAATGAAAAATCCGTTATATGTATCTAATATAGATAAAAAAACTTATGATTTGATTCTAGAAAAAGCAAAAAACAAATCGCCAGAAGCAAATATATCTGTATCAAATTTTTTTGCAAACGATGGTTATTATAAAGACGCAATTATTCAATTATCTATGTCCAATCCAGCATTTACAAAAGCATTACAATCATTGGGCTATGATGGTGTGGTTATATTATTCAGCAGCAAGTAACCAGTTTGTAGTATTGCCTAATTATGAATATCAAACAGTTAAAGATACAATAGAACAAGTATTGTCTATATCGCCTGTATCTGAATTGACGGGGCAGGAAATTCCAAAAAGACGATGTGCCACTTACAACAAAGGTAAATGATTATTATCGTAAAAATTATAATAATCAGGTTGAACGTGATGACGTTGGGGTTGTTGTATTGGATGAACGAGCAATCAAAGATAGTTTGGCACACGGTATAGGTGGAACAAAAGCAGCGGCATTTACCGCCGTGCCAGAAGTAATTAAAAACGGTTTAATATTTGATGAACAAACAAACTGGAAAGACAGGGGATATGATTCAGTGTCTTTTGTTGCACCAATCATTATAAACGGTGAACGTTATACCTGTGAAGTTGTTGTAAAGCAAGGCAAAGAAAAAAATAGATTTTATTTACACGAAGTAGAAATAGAAAAAAATCTAGCAGATGTGTTCGAGACCAGTCTAAATACTGGCACACCTGCTAGTTCAAGATTGAGTATAGCGAAAAAATGGGAACAAGTCAAGACATCAAGCCAAATCAAATCCGTAGATAACCGTGGAACATATAGTAGTGATACAGGGAATATTTATTTCCAAAAAAACACAAACGACACAAAAACAATCCAAAGTAACAGGTGGTAAAGATACAATTCGTGGTGCGTATGTTCCAGAATATAGATTTATTGCAAAAACAGGACATATGTATGCATCAACACTTAATCATGAATTGGCACACGACTGGGGACAAGAATATTTCCGTTGGGCACGTAGTGGCAAGGCAAGTGATAGTTTTATGCGTTCGTGGGGTGCAGTAGAAAAAGCAATAGGCGTAAGACCAAACGGACAAAAAATCCCCACAGTTGTGGGGATTTTTAATCATCAATATACAAATCAATTATACACGACGAACTTTCTTTGGACGGCAACCATTATGCGGAATACGTGTTGTATCCGTAATAGATTGAACAACCAAACCGGCGTTCGCCAAACCACGAACAGCAGATTCACGGCCCTGACCAATACCACGCATCAAAACATCAAC
>JAZUKY010000077.1:0-9717 GCA_045643525.1 Candidatus Enterousia sp.
GGGGCTGTTATTGCAATGAATCCGCATACCGGACGAATCGTTGCAATGTCTGGGGGGCGTTCTTTTGCAGAAAGTTCATTTAATCGTGCAACACAGGCGGTACGTCAAATTGGGTCAACAATTAAGCCATTTGTTTATTTGGCGGCGTTGGAACGTGGTATGTCACCACAGACATTGATATTGGATGCACCGATTGTTGGAATTCGTGAAGACAGCAGTCAATGGAAACCGGAAAATTATGATAAGAAGTTTTTGGGTAATATGCCATTAAGATTGGCATTGGAAACGTCACGCAATGTTCCAGCGGTTCGTTTGGTAGAACAAATCGGTGTCGCCAATGCCATAGAAGTTGCACAACGTTTCGGGGTTTATCCAAATAATTTAAACAATATTAATTTATCATTGGCCTTAGGATCGGGCGAGACGACCTTGGAACGTTTGGTTTTGGGATATTCGGCATTTATAAATGGGGGGCGTGCGATTCAACCGAAATTGGTCGATTATATAGAAGATAGGTATGGACGTATTTTAGATGGTGATGGGGCAAAAATTGTTGATTGGACCCCGGGTATGTTACCACCAGAAAATTCGCATATTGGCGATCCATTGTCGGATGAACAAAGTTTATATCAAATTGTTTCAATTTTACAGGGGGTTGTAGAACGTGGGACAGGAAAACAGGCACGGGTCCCTGGGCATACAATCGCCGGCAAAACGGGGACAACGAATGATGTCAAAGATGTGTGGTTTGTCGGATTTTCAAAGAATTTAATAGCGGGTGTATATTTAGGATTTGATACACCAAAATCGTTGGGAAATGGTGCTGGCAGTCATATGGCCGCACGTGTATTTTCCGATTTTATGACGAAGGCTTTGGCTGGTGAAAAAGATCAAGCCTTTGCGGTGCCGAATGGGTTGACATTTATGCGTGTTAATAGACGCAATGGTGTTGCGGCATCCGCCGATTCGGATGGTTTGATTATTACAGAGGCGTTTAAAGCGGGGCAGAAACCAAATCCGGCCCCATCAACGCATGCGGCAGAAACGGGACCTGTTATGGGTGGGGTATTCTGATAAAATGCCAGATTATTCTGGCATTTTTACTGTTATAAATATTTTTTTTAATGAATATTTGTGATAGAATAAAATGATGTTTAAAGAAAAAAGGAATAAATTATGCTGACAGATTTTTGGTTGTCAAATGGTGTTAAATTTTTTGCCAGTGGTTGGACACAATTTGCAATGGCATTTGCTACATCGTTTTTAGTGATGTTGTTATTGGGACGACCATTTATTCGTGCAATGATTCATTGGCAAAAGAAGGGCCAACCGATTAGTGAAAATGTTCCGGAATCACATCGGGCAAAGGCTGGAACCCCAACAATGGGTGGTATATTGGTTGTTATATCTATTTTGGTTGCATCATTATTATTTATGCCTGTGCGTAATTCATCGGGTTGGATTGCGTTAATGTCATTGATTATGTTTTCGATAATTGGATTTGCCGATGATTATAAAAAAGTGACCAGTCAATCCAAAAAAGCATCAAATGGTTTATCACCAAAAATGCGTTTAGGATTAGAGGCAATTTGTGTTGCTGTATTAGCATTTTTGATCAATCGTGTTATGCCACCATATGTTCCAGAATATTCATTGTCTTTGGGGTTAGGTGTTGTTATGCCATTTTCAGAAATTGTGGGTGGATTTTTAGGTTTGTTTGGTGATTGGTCGGCGTCTATGTTGGCGGTGTGTGGTGGAATGGTTTTATATTATATCTTTTCATATTTTGTGATATGTGGCAGTGCCAATGCAACAAATATTACAGACGGTTTGGATGGTATGTTGGTGAAATTATATATGCCAGTGTTAATAGTTTTGGTTGTTGCGTTGTATGGTGCAACCAGAATCGGTTTTATGGATACAGTTTTGTTTATGCCAGCGGCCAGTGGACTGTACGCAGTATTGGGGGCTGCATTTGGTTCTGTGTTGGGATTCTTATGGTTTAATGCCAGACCCGCAGCAATATTTATGGGTGATGTTGGTTCTTTGGCGTTGGGTGGTTTTATGGGGACTGTTGCGATGTTGTTAAAATCAGAAATTGTTATGGGTATTGCAGCGGGTATGATGGTTTTGATATTATTGTCATCGATGATTCAAACGTTGTATTTTAAAATATCACGTCATATTACTGGAACGGGCCGTCGTGTGTTTTTGCGTGCACCATTGCATCATCATTTTGAAGAAATGGGCTGGCCCGAATCGAAAATAGTGGAACGTTTTTTTATAGTGTCGATATTATTTTCCGGATTTGCGTTGATTTTATTAAAATTTGCATAAAATGTGGCGGTTTTACCGCCATATTTTTTTATTACTTCGGTATATTTTCATAAAATAAAGTGATATAATGCAAATGATATGTTGAAAAGAACAGACGATAGCAAATTAACCAGTTGGTATTATGAAATCGATCGACGTTTGTTGGGCGGTGCGTTGATATTAGTTGTTATTGGAATGTTGTTTATGATATCGGCGGGGGCCGCTGTGGCTGGTCGTATCGGAAAACCATGGTATTATTTTATTGTTAAGGCAGTGCCATTTTATATTATTGGTCTGATTACATTGTTTTCATCCAGTATGATGAATAAAAAATGGATAATAAGATTGTCTGTATTGGATGTTATTGTTGGTCTGTGTTTATTGATGATAACCATTGTGGATCCATATAAAATAAAGGGTTCAACCAGATTTGTTCATTTGATGGGCTATAATGTTATGCCAGCGGATATAATGAAGCCGGGATTTATCGTTTTAACTGCGTATTTTTTAGATAAAATGCGTCAGGTGTACGGTTTGAAAATGTTTTTTAGCACAGATGCGTGGTGGTTAAAGCGTTTTGATTTAAAAAGAATAAGTTGGTGGTATTTTATTCCTGTGTTTTGTTTTTTGTGTGCAATTATTGTAAGTCATCCTGATATTGGAACGGGGGCCTTGTATATCGCGGTGGTTGGGGCGATGTTGTTGGTTGCGGGACTGCCACTTATTACACTGCCGTTTATTTTTGTCGGTGGTGTATCATTGGGGGTTGTGTTATATAATACGTTTGGGCATTTTCATAACCGCATACATACTTGGTGGACTGGTGATGGTGATAAATTTCAGGTGCAACATTCATTGGAATCAATTAAACATGGTGGTTTGTTGGGCAGTGGCGATGACGCCTTTGTTAAACAATCGCTGCCAGATGCACATACAGATTTTGTTTTTGCGGCAATTGCCGAAGATGTTGGTGCCATAGCAGCCTGTGTTTTTTTGTGTGGATTATTATATGTTTTAAAGCGCTTGGTAACAGATGCAATGAGGGCACGTAATCCGTTCGTGTTTTATGCAACGGTTGGGGCAGCAGTGTTGTTCGGGACACAGGTGTGCATAAACATAATGTCAACATTGTATATATTGCCACCAAAAGGGATGACGTTGCCGTTTGTTTCTTATGGTGGCAGTTCGTTTGTGTCATATTGTCTGTTATTTGGTATAATTATGGCATTAATTCGTGAAGATAAATGGAAATAAAAAGGGAAAAAATGAAAATATGGATTGCAACAGGTGGAACAGGTGGACATGTATTTCCGGCGTTAAGTGTTGCCACGGAATTGGTTAAAAGGGGACATAAAATTACCATATCTTGTGATGGACGTGTAAAAAAAATGGTTCGTAATGGTGCACCAAAAGGGGTACGTTTTTCACATGTTTGGGCGTCCGGGGTTGGGGCAAAAAGTCGTGTCCGTCAAATGTGGTCTTTGTTTAAGATTGCGGTATCAGCGTTTGCTTTGATAATGCGTTTTGCGTTGATTAGGCCGGCACGTGTTGTGGCATTTGGTGGGTATGCGTCGGTTCCAGCGGTTTTTGCGGCACGTGTTTGGGGAATACCGACGTTTTTGCATGAACAAAATGCTGCCATTGGGCGGGCAAATAAGTTTGCATTGCGTTTTGTTAAAACATTGATGACTAGTTTTCCAACAGTTTCGGGGATACCGTTGGGGATTAAGACAAAAGTTGTTTATACAGGTTTACCTGTTAGACCGGATTTTTGTGCGCTGGCTGGTAAACCAAGACCAAAATCTGGTAAGATATTTGTAACGGGGGGGTCATTGGGTGCACAGATTTTGGATGAAGTAGTACCATTGGCTGTTGCGTCGATGAAAAATAAAAAAGTGTTTGTTATGCATCAGACACGCCCAGAAAATGTTGGACGATTACAAAAATTTTATGCAGAAAATAAAATAAAGGCCAATGTATTATCGTTTGTTCATGATATGGCAGGTGCAATTGTTGACGCAGATTTGGTTATTGGACGCAGTGGGGCAAGTACAGTTGTTGAATTACAAACAATTGGTCGTGGGGCGATTTTAGTGCCGTTGGGAATCAATCCTGATCAGGCGGCAAATGCGGCATGTTTTGCCAAAAATGGTGGTGGAATTGCTGTTGAACAGTCAAAGTTTACGGTTAAGTGGTTGACGGCCACGTTGGATGAATTATTTGATAATCCATTACGTTTGGATAAAATGTCTGATAAGGCCCTGGTTAAAAATGAAGCTGTGTGTAAAATTACTGATGAAATAACTAAATAGTATTGAATAAACGTATTTTTCCGCTTGCACCATATTTGATATTTGTTCTATGATGGTTCCAAAGGTAAGGGAAAATGCGTTATTTGGCTGTTTCTATCTTAGGAATGATGACTGTGATGCCGACATTGGCGGGTGTTCGGTTGCCTGTCGTTGATGTAACAACGGGTGGCGTTTCGGCGCGTGCCATGTTTGGTGAAGAAATAATGCCAACAGTTGCACAATCAGATGTAACAGCGGTGAAATCACAGAAAAAGGTGGTTTCGCGTAGTAAAAAACAAATTGAAAAAAGTGCGGATAATACAGAAAAAAACAAAATTGCTAAAGTGCAAACGACGGATGTGTTGATGCCACAAAAACCAAGTGCGGATTTGTGGAGTCAGGCAGAAGTTGTTCCTTTGCGTATGCCAAGTGTGTCTGAATTTTCTGTTATTCGTTCAGAAGATGTTTTGCCAGAAGAAAGATTGGAAGAAGTTTTTGTTCGTTCAAATAGTATGATTTCAGATGACGCTGGAATTAAAAATGTGGTAAAGCGTACATCGTCTAATAATGATTTTGATTTACAAATTGCACGTTTGAATGAATTGCAAAAACGGGCGGATGAAAGTGTTCAAAAGACAGATAAATATGTTAGTACAGAAAAAAAAGAACAAAACGTAAATTTGACACGTATGGTGGTCCCAATGGAACGGGATGTTATTGTACGTACTGTTGAAAAATCGGAGCCTGTTCGGGTCGCAACAATAAATGATGATATGTCTAATATGTCGCCATCTGAATTGCGTAAAGCGTTTAAGAAGACATTTTTATCAGAGAATAAGCATTTGTCTACGTATCAAATAGATAATCGTTTTGATGTTGTTAGTGATATGACGTCATCTGTTGAGGGATTTACAGCCAGACGTGATTTGTCGGAACAGGGTGGAATTCGTCCGTTGGAAATAAAAATTAAATTTCGTAACGATGATTCAGCCCTGTCGCGTGATAATTACAATTTGTTAACAGAATATGCTGGTATAGTTTTGGCTAATCCAACACGTGCAATTCAGGTTGCTATTCCACAAGCGGTTACAGTAAATTCTGATGAACGTAAATTGGCGGCACGGCGTTTGGCAATTGTTGAACAGGCATTACGTGATAGTGGAATTTCGGAGCATCGTATTTTGCCAGTTTTGTCGCAACGTGATGAAAATGGTTTTGTTTTGCGTATGATTTCCAGTGATCAATATGAAACGCTTAGTCAACAACAGAAAAATATATTTGGCGATACTGTTGGTAAAAAAACGTACAAGAGTATGAGTTGGTAATTTTTTTACCACACAATTTATAAATGTGTTTTTTTGTAAAACTTTTTCATGATTTTTTTGATTTTGTTTTTCCACCATCGTGTCCGGTTTGTGGAAAAACTGTTGAAATACATGGGGAGTTTTGTGATGATTGTTGGCCTAATTATAATTGGATAGATGGTCCAAAATGTGAACATTGTGGAATTCCGTTTTTATCTGATTTTGAATTTGATAAATCTTTGTTGTGTCCAAATTGTATTCTAAAAAAGAAATTGCCGGATTTGATTCGCAGTGCATGTGTTTATGATGATATGTCACGTGCGATAATGTTGCCGTTTAAGCATGGCGGAAAAATTCATTTTGGTCATGCAATGGCCCGTGCAATGATTTGGGCGTTACGTGATGTGGATATTAAACCGGATATTGTTATACCGGTGCCTTTGGCATATCGTCGATTAGTTTGTCGTGGTTATAATCAAGCAACAATTTTGGCACGACCAATTGCACGTTTGTATAAAGCAAAATTGGATGTGTCGTCTGTTCATAGAAAATATAGAACGGATATGGGACACAAGAATGCACGACAGCGGATGGAAAATATTCGCGGTGTATTTACAGTTGTAAAACCAAATAAAATACGTGGAAAAAATATTTTATTGGTTGATGATGTTATGACAACAGGGGTAACATTTAACGAGTTGACACGTGTTTTACGTCGTGCCGGGGCAGGTAAAATTTATGCGGTTACCTTTTGTTCCGTAGGTTATGTCGCTTAATGCTATTGATGATATTTTTTATATCTTGGTTCTTCAAATCGTATCGATTAACAGTATCTATGATATTTTTCATATCTTGGTTTGCCAAAGTTGAAATTGTATCCCCATGTTTGTTAAGAATATCAATGAAATCGGGGTTCGGGTTGTAGGGTATCTCTTTTGTAATGATTTGATGTTTAATACGTTTTATAATTGTTTCTTTTATTTCGGATACCATTTCGGGTTGGTTAATTTGCAGCTCTTTTTTCAAAACATGATATGTTACCAATGCCTTTACGGGGCTTTTTGTTTCAAAAAAGGTTATATCGATTAATTTGTTTTTTGATGATTTATCCAGTACGGTGTATTTAATAAAACCAAAGGGGGATTTGTTGGTGCCGTCACTGTAATTGGTTGTAGCCACAGTGATGATGTTCTTGTTAAGTAAATTATATAGTGTCTGATATTCCATTGTATCCCCGTTAATTTTTATTTTTAATGTATTTTACACGCAATGGTATTTTTGTCAATTGATTTTGTGTAGATGTTTGTTATGATGATGTTATGTAAAAGAAAAGGAAATAATATGAAAAAAATAGTTTTTTTGATTATGGGAATGGGACTGTTTATGCCAAAAGTTGTATTTGCATTGCCATTTGTTGGTTTGTATCAAACCATAGATGATGCAACAAACAAACCCAAAGCGATAGTTGCGTTGTACGAATATTCAAATGCCGATAAAACGCAATTAGGCGGTCGAATCGTTGCAACGTATGATGCCGATGAAAAAATATCATTTAATTCGGTATATGTAGGACAAGATATTATATGGGAAATGGATTGGGATAATGAAGATAAACAATTTGAGAATGGAAAAATTCGTGATCCCAAAAATGGCAAAGTTTATTCGTCTGTAATTTGGCAAGATGAAGATAAAACAAAATTAAATGTTCGTGGTAAAATTGGACCGTTCGGTCGTACGCAACATTGGATTGTTTTGGATGAAAAACTGGTGCCAATGGAATTGAAAAAAATAAATGTCAGTGGTTGGGTGCCGAATATAGAAAAGTAAATAAACCGTCATATTGACGGTTTGTTTTTATGTGTATTTTGAAAAGGTTGCTATGGTATACTTGGCTTGAATTTTGATTTTATTCTGATATCATTCGTATGTTAGTAAAAAATGATTAACGTAGACAGTAATAAAGATAATTTTTATATTGTGTTATTACGGTTGTAGTTAAAAATATACTGTGGGATATATTAGATGAATATAGAACTTGGAAAAAATTTAAATGCACGTGAAATAGAAACCAAAATTCAAGAATTTTGGGATTCAAATCGTTTTTGGGAAAATGATGTAACATCTGGTAAAGAGTCATTTTGTGTTATGATGCCCCCACCAAATGTAACAGGAAATTTACATATGGGACATGCGTTGGATAATGTTTTGACAGACATTATGTGTCGTTATAAGCGTATGTGTGGGTATGATGTTTTATGGCAACCGGGAACGGATCATGCATCAATTGCAATGCAATTAATGTTGGAACGTGATTTGTCTAAACGTGGAATTAACCCGCGTTCATTGTCGTATGACGAATTGATGGAGGCTGCTTGGGCGTGGAAAGCGGACAAGGGGGGCCAAATTATGAAACAATTACATATTTTGGGGATAACACCTGTTTGGTCTCGTGAAAGATTCACGATGGATGACGGTTTGTCACGTGCGGTTATAAAAGTTTTTGTAAAAATGTATAATGACGGTTTGATTTATCGTGCCCGTCGTTTGGTTAATTGGTGTCCGAAACAACAAACGTCTATTTCTGATTTAGAGGTGGATATACGTGAAGAACATGGAAAATTTTATTATTTTAAATATCCATTAAAAGATGGTGGTTTTATTGAAATAGCAACAACACGACCGGAAACTTTGTTTGGTGATCAAGCAATAGCAGTTCATCCGGATAATGAAAAGTTGAAACATTTAATAGGTAAAACGGCAATTATACCATTAACAAATATTGAAATACCTGTTATTGGTGATGTTCATGCGGATCCTGATAAGGGAACGGGGGCTGTGAAAATTACGCCGGCACATGATAAAGATGACTGGGCGGTTGGTATGCGACACGATTTGCCTGTTGTTTGTGTTTTGACAGATGATGCGAAGATGGCCGATATTGATGTTGTACCTGAAAAATATCGTGGTATGGATAGGTTTGTTGCGCGTGCAGAAATCATTAAAGATATAGAATCAATTGGGTTGTTAATTAAAATTGATGATAAAATTATTCCGACGCCGTATTCAGAACGTGGAAATGTTGTTATTGAATATATGGTCCGTGATGAATGGTTTGTTGATGCAAAGAAATTGGCAGAACCTGTGATAAAGGCTGTGGAAGATGGTAAAATCAAATTTTTGCCAGAACATCGCTATAATTTATTTATGGCATGGATGAAAGATATTCATGAATGGTCAATTTCTCGACAACTATGGTGGGGACATAAAGTGCCGGCATGGTATGATGCGGATGGTAATATATATGTTGCGGAAACTGAAGAAGATGCGGTTAATCAATCGGGTGGTAAAAAATTGACGCGTGATACAGCGTCTTTGGATACATGGTTTTCATCTGGGTTGTGGCCATTTTCAACATTGGGTTGGCCGGACGATGTGCCAGAATTAAAAAAGTATTATCCAACGACGTTATTATATACAGCGGCTGATATTATATTCTTTTGGGTTGCACGTATGGCAATGATGGGGATGTATGTTATGGGTGATGTCCCATTCCATACGGTTAATTTTCATGGTATTGTGCGTGATGCCAAAGGATTGAAAATGTCAAAGACCAAGGGAAATGGTGTTGATCCTTTAACTGCGGTTGACAAGTTTGGTGTTGATGCATTGCGGTATTGGGCGGCAACTGCTCCGATAGGAACAGATTTACGTTACAGCGATGATGAGGTTAAACGTGGTTCTAAATTGTTAACTAAGTTATGGAATGCTGCTAAATATGTTTTAATGAATTTAAGTGATTTCGAACC
>JAZUKY010000078.1:0-2366 GCA_045643525.1 Candidatus Enterousia sp.
GAAGAAATCATTTTTCCAAATAATATACGTAATATCCGTTTGGCGGCGGGCATGAAAATGACAGAATTGGCACGCCGGACCAATTTATCATTATCCGCAGTTTCCAAAATTGAAAAAGGTGTTCGCCGTTTGAACCAAAAACAGATATTAAGCATCTGTAATATATTGGGATGTAAATTATCAGACATATTCATCAAAGATACTGATGAAGTTGCCGACCAATGGCAAAGTGAAATCAAACGCCGTTTAAATGACAACGAAGACAGCGGTTTAAAAATATTCGGCAGTGGTCTGCGTAAAATCCGTCAATTATCTGGCAAAACAATTGCACGTGCCGCCAAAGATTCTGGTATGACGTTATCTGTTTATCATAAAATAGAGGTTGGTCAACGTGAAATATATGAAAATGAAATTGAGCCATTGGCAAAATCATTTGCATTAAGCGTTGAATCCATGTTCGATAAAATCGCAACATTGTATAAATCAGGCGAATTAAATAAACAAATAAACTCTGTCAAAGAACGTGTAAAATCTGTTTTGGAACCGGGAAATCCTGTGGCCGGCATCGATATGAAGGGAAATTTATACGGTGCAAAATTGTATGATAATGCACGTCGCAAATTGGTTCCTGTGTTCGGTACACCAGAGGGTCGTGCAATTTCATTCAAGAAAACCGATCAAACAATGATTGCCGCCCCAATGACATTGGAGGGGCGTCAGGGTATTTATGCGGTTATCCCAAATTCAAAACGTTTGGGTGGTTTTATACCGGCAACTTCATACGTTTTTGTCGATGCATTAACAGAACCTGTAGTTGGTGATTTGGCCGTATGTATCGATACAGATTTTTCAAAAATGACCGCCGAAGATACCGCATTGGCACAAATCGTCAGCGTTCGCCAAGATTCCAAGGGCCGTATATATGGTCAGATATCTTCACCCGAAGAAAAATTAATCGGTAAAACAATGCACAAAGTTATCATGATTGTTACCGAATAACGTTCAAATAAAACGGGGGGATTTAATATGCAAGCCAAGGCCAGTGTTGTCGCACAAAAATTGATAAACATGTATCGCCAAGAACACGTTATCGTTGGTGGTTGGGCGGCAGTTAATCAAGTATTCATCGATGAAGCCACCCCCGATGTAATCCAAGAATTACAAACATTACCAACCGGTAATATGTTAATCCGTCATATTGAAAATTTACGCAGTGGCAAAACCCCAATGAATGGGATTAATCGTGAATTATTACCATATGGTGGTATGATGATGGATACAATCGCCCATATATCATTAACCCAGACTGAATTTAACGAATTGGCAAACGCAATAAATTCATTTACCCCAGATCAAAATGGACTGAATTCTATTTTACAGTTAAACGCCATTAAAAAATTTGGTGCAAAATGGCCCACCTCAATTCGCAGCATATTGGCAGAATATCCAAATTTAATTCAAAAATGGGCAACTGTTATTCAGACACATCGTGCGTATACTTTGTGGAACACAGCAAATGAAATATTAAAACAACCGTTATCCGAACGTACACGTGCCGAATTACAGGCTGACATGCCAGAATATGAAACCTATTTACCAATGTTCGGGGATACTGGGACAGAATTGCTGAATAAATTACGTAATTACATCCGTTCACGTGATTAAATTCAATAACAAAAAACGGCATCCCAAAAGGGGTGCCGTTTAAAATAAAAAACCCGCAATTGCGGGAAAGATTATTTCTTTTTTACAACTTTCTTTGCAGCTGGTTTAACAGCAACTTTCTTTGCAGCTGGTTTTGCAACAACTTTCTTTGCAGCCGGTTTAGCAGCAACTTTCTTTGCAGCTGGTTTAACTGTTTCTTTTTTTGCAGCTGTTTTTTTTGCTGCTGGTTTTTCTGCAACAGTTTTTTTAGATGCAGATCTCAAGAATGAAAAAGCCATTCTTCTCTCCTTTCATATTTGTTTTGCTTAGAACAAAACTATTTTGTTCTTGATACGTATTTTATACGAAATGACTTTTTTAGTAAAGCATAAAGTGAAAAATTGATTTCAATATTATTAAAAATAGTTTTTTTCGTTACAAATATTTTATTTCATTATCAAACATAATAATTTTATTAATACAAATTACTCAATATATTTTATTACAAAATTTAAAAAATAAACCAGCATCGAAAACATATTATTATAATAAACCTCAACAATAAAATTTATCACACGCCGCAGTTTACATAGATCACAGCATATTATAACAAAAAATACAACCAACATATTTTTATAAAACATAAGTATGATGTATTATGATTTTAATCAATATTTTGTTATCAATTTTTATTTATAATATGCAAGTCGGAGGCCAAGCGG
>JAZUKY010000079.1:0-3890 GCA_045643525.1 Candidatus Enterousia sp.
GCGGTTCGTTATTGGTTGGAAGAAATGGATGGCCGTACACTAAAAGAGGCCGCTGCTGAATTAATGTTACAGGGAATTATTGGGGTTGATGAACTGGAACGTTGGGTTGGATTACTGGACAGACCGGGGGTATATTGATATGAATAAAATAGAATTGTGGTATGCCAAACTGGTTTTTAGGAACAGTACCGACAAACGAATGTCAATATTGCGTAAATTGGCATCAATGTTACGAAATGATTTTAATTTGATGGATGCGTTGACTCGTATTGAATCCATTGAATCACATGGGGGAACGAAACCTGGGGAACCATTTGCAATTGCAATGCGTCAATGGCAGATAAATTTAGAACGTGGTATGAGTTTTTCAGATGCCACACGCGAATGGTTACCAGTAGAAGAAACATTGTTGGTTACATCAGGTAATATATCAGATTTGGTGGTTGCCTTAGAAAATGTGGGACGTGTTGTTAGCGGTGTTCAGCGTATTCATCGTGCGATGGTTGGTGCGGTTGCGTATCCACTGTTTTTATTGGCGTTAACATTTGGTATAATTATTATGGTTGGCTTATATTTGGTGCCACCATTAATTGAAGTCGCAGGGACAGATGTTGTGTGGCAATCTGCGGCGGCATCATTGATATGGTTATCTGATTTTTCGATAAAATATTGGTATTTTTTCGTTGTTATTTTTACATCTGGTATAGGATTGATATGGTTTAGTTTACCAAATTGGGCGGGGCGTTTACGTGCAAAGTTTGATAAATTACCACCATGGAATATTTATAAAATAAATATGTCGGTTGGTTGGTTGATGTCATTGGCCGCAATGTTATCCGCGGGGGTAACAATTCCAAATGCAATGCGTATGTTGGCGGATGGTTCCAATCGATATTTACGCAGCGTATTAGATGTGACACTGCGATATATTGCAAATGGTGATAATTTAGGGATTGCTTTGTCAAAATCTGGACGCGATTTTCCAAATTCAGAATTAATCGGTGATTTGACAATATATGCGGATATGAATGGTTTTTCAAAAAATTTATCACGTGTTGCAGATGATTATTTATCAGAATCAATTCGTAAAATGGAATCGATTTCTAATATAATGAACAGTTTCGGAATCCTGTTGGTATCGGCAATAATTGCCTGGGTGGTTTTGGGAACCTTTCAAATGCAGGATCAATTGACAGCGGTTTTATCGTAATAACTGCTGTAATGTATTGTTTTTACTAAAAAAGTTTATCGTTGTATTATTTTTACCAATTTTGTACTATCCAATTATAATAATGGGGTTTTGCATTCAAAATTCGATTAGTTGAATGTAACTAGACCGCATTATTTGATAAAAAACGGTATTTAAACGGTTGTTTAAATACAAAAAACGGATAGGCGAATGCTGAAAATAGTACGGTCGTACATATTTTTGACAGTATTTTTTATATGTGCATTTTTTGCACGGTGTGCATTTGCGGCGTTTTATGTTAATACAGTTAAAAATCCCGGATGGGTTGGGATATGGATTGGTGCCACAGGGACATTTACAATAGATTGGGGTGACGGCACGGTAGAGACGGTAAATTCTAATCCTGGAAAGGGGCAAAAGGTTCAGGTGGGGCATATTTATCAAAATAATGGAAATTCGTATACCATTACATTGGATGGTTTGGCCACTGCGTACGATTATAATAAGGGTGATGGTTGGGCCAGTAATTATAATGCGGTATTAGCGTTTTATTGTAATAATGGCGGATCGTTGGCCAGTATTTCTGGAAATTTGGGGCATATATTCCCAACGTTAGAGGATGGGTCGCAACCGGTATTTACAGAAACGTTTAAAGGGTGTTCTAATTTATCGGGGACAATACCGTCGGATTTATTTGATGGTATTTATGGAAATGCAGAAAACAATATGTTTAAAGATACGTTCAGTGGTGATAAAAATGTATCTGGTGATGCAACAGAAATTTTTAAAGATATAACGGGGACGGATGATAATACAGCGTTTGACGGAACATTTGATAATACAAGCGTTGCCACCAAAGAATGTCCAACAGGAACAATTCAAAAAGGTGTTGATGAAGTCACCGGATGGGTTATATGTCGTCCGGATGAATCTGTATTTACCGCCACAGTTGATATTGTAAATAATGATAAAACATTCAGTTTTAATATAAATACAGCGGGTAATTTTGTTATTGATTGTGGAAATGGGCAGTCGGCAATTACGCAAAACTATGAAACGACGGGTACGCATACTGTTACATGTGAATATACCACGGCGGGTCGATATAGTGTTATTATTAATGGACGTGCAACAACAAATGCAAATCCGGCAATTAGTTTTCAAAATAATTTAAAATTAATTGGTATCAGTGGGGCGTTGGGGACTGTTTTTGCCACGGTATCTGGTGGGCAACAGGGGTTCAAAAACACATTTGCAGGATGTTCGAATTTGTCGGGAAAAATACCAGAAAATTTGTTTGAGGGGGTTACGGGTAATGCAATATCAGATATGTTTTCCGGAACGTTTGCAAATTGCGCTGGGTTAAGTGGATATGTGCCAAAAAGATTATTTGAATCAATTACGATTGATAATTCGGATGTATATTCAGGAATGTTTAATGGTGCTGTATTAATGAATAAGCAGTGTCCAAATGGAACCATGTCTGCGGTTACGGGTGGTAATAATCGTATTTTGGATGGTATTGCTGTATGTCGTGAATGTACAGGTGATCAAACATGTCCTGTGTGTGATGCGGAATTTCATAATTTAAAAACGGCGACAGGTATTACTGTGCAATTATACAGTGACAAGTCACAGGTAACACAGCCCGCAATTCATATAAAAGACGCAAATGGCAAAGTATGTTACGGTAATTTAATACCGGGGAATTTATCTGGGGCAATAAATATTCAATACGATGGGAAAACGTATCATACGTCAAATTAAAAATACCGGCAAATGCCGGTAAAAAATTTTATATGTTGTTTATACCATAAAAGGCAAATTTTCCAATGTGCCTTCGGCAACACGTACATTTACATCGATTAACATAAATAATGTATCTGGTGAATGTGCGATGTCTGGATTAAACATATGTGTTGATAACATGTGACTGGTGTTGACGGACATTTTTGTTATTAAATGGTCATCGTCCAATAATGTATAAATTGGTCCAATGTTACGTGGTGTATTGTCGCCAATTTCATGTTCGTTTTGTGGACAACGTAAACCGTCAAATAATGTTTTAACACGATTATCAATATCACTGCGTGGAACACCGATAATTTCAGGATGCATAATTAAAATATCCAGTTCTGCCAATAATTTTAAATTTGGGGTAATTATTGGATTCCAATCAATGCCACCAATATGACGTGTGGTTATGGGGCTTTTTGTGGCACCGGGATTCATAAATTTTGTTAAATTATTCCAAGGTTGATGTTCTACCAGTTTTTTTAATTGGGGATGAAATTGCATGCGAATATCTGTAATGTGTTGGGTGCGACGTTTGGGGTTAACAAAAATATCGCCAAAATACAATAATTTAAACTTCATTTGAATCTGCCTCTGATTTTTTTGATATAAACTAAAACATTCAAGTTTTAATATCCTTTTTTCTTGATAATTATAGCATAAATTGCTATGTTTTTCATGTTAAAAAGAAAGGAATTTATATGGCTGTTAATAATGAATATACTGGTGATTCAATCAAAGTGTTGAAAGGATTGGAGGCGGTAAAAAAACGTCCGGGTATGTATATTGGTGACGTTGGTGAAGGTGGATCTGGTTTACACCATATGATATATGAAGTTGTTAATAATTCCATTGACGAAGCAATGGCTGGGTATGCGGATACAGTATATGTTTCATTGAATGCGGA
>JAZUKY010000080.1:0-15218 GCA_045643525.1 Candidatus Enterousia sp.
TCTGTTCGTGGTAATAGTGCGGTGGCGTCACGTGCGGTACCGGCGGGGGGGCGTACGGTGGCGGCGCGCAGTGCGGTTGCCACAGGTGGTGTGTCAACAACAAATCGTGTGTCAACGTCACGTGCATCGCGTTCGACTGCAACGGCACGTGTGGCAAATTCAAAAAATGATGGTGGTCAGAATGTGACAACGCGTCGTGCGGCAACTGTAAGTTCAGGGGGACAGGCACGTGCGGGAACATTGGTGACGACGGGAAATTCATTATATAATTCAAATGTGCGTGTTGGTGTTGTGTCGCGTTCACCGATGGCACGTTCGTCCGGTGTTGGTACGGCAATTAATGTTACGAATAATACGGCCACAACCACAACGGCAACAGATACAACGGCGATGGATGAATTGGCACAATTGTCCGATTATTGCAAGGCACAGTATCAGGCATGTATGGATAATTATTGTGATGTTTTGGATGATAATCAGGGACGTTGCACGTGTAGTAAAAATTTAAAAAATTATGAAAAGACGGAAACTGCATTGAAAGAGGCCACAGCCGCATTGCAGGATGTTGCACAACAGATTCAATATATCGGATTATCTGCGGATGAAGTTGAAACACTGTTTAGTCAGACAGAGGCTGAAGAGGCAATGTCCGGTAAAACCGATAACAGTTCAATAAAGGCATCGTTGGATAAAATTAAAAAATCAATTATCGATGTTAAAACGGGTAAGGCATCTGTGTCGGATAGTGGTGACGGTATGTCATTGGATTTGTCTGGTTTGTTGGATTTCAGTTTGGATAGTACGGGGTTTGATTTGGGATCGTTGTTTGGGACGTCCAGTAAAACGGATACAATTACAAATCAACGTGGTGAAACATTGTATAAAACGGCAACATCACGATGCAAGGCGGCAGTTTTAAATAACTGTATTGCCCAGGGTGTTGATGCAAGTGTTATTACAAATGCGTATGATTTGGAAATTGATAAACAGTGTATTGTGTATGAACGTCAATTATCCGATTCAAATGAACAAATGACGGCAACGGTGCGTAACGCAAAAACCGTTTTGCAAAAGGCACGTTTAATGGTTGCCCAACAGAAAAATCAATATGATTTGCGTTCATGTGTAAATGCATTGGATACATGTATGCAGGATGATTTTGTCTGTGGTGATGATTATGAAAAATGTTTAGACCCAACCGGAAAATATATTGTTGATGGTGCAATTGTAACAGGCAGTACCCCAGGGGTGGTTGGCAGTACAAGTGGGTTGTATGCAACGTGGGATTATACTAAAGATGGGGCAAAAGATGCGTGGACTAAAGGGAACATTTCTGAATATATTGAAACCCAAATTACAGCTACGGCACAGACAAGTACGTCTGTGGATATGGCTAAGTTTTTAGCGTATAAGATTGGTTATAATGTGGATGGTAAAAATAATGGTATGTGCGTATCTGTTTTGAACAAGTGTCAGGATTATACATATGATAAAAATGGCAAATATATCCCGAATAATAATGTGGTAAAGGAATATTTGACACGAACATTGACCACGATAAAGGCACAACAGGATACGGTTTTGGCAAATTATGCAGAAAATTGTCAGTCTGATATACAGTCGTGTTTGTCAACAAATGGTTTTGACATAGAGAAAGAATATACTACTACTGGTAATTCCAAAACATTAAATACTAGTATAAAAAATGATAAAAATAAACTAGCAACTAATGCATGTAAATCGTTGATAACAACGTGTTCTAGTGCTAATGGTATGACAAGTAGTTTGACTACTACAACACAAACTGTTGATAGTTTTGTGCTTTCGGCTATGTTGGGGGAATAATTTTGTAAAAAAAGATAAAAAACGGGAATGTTTATTCCCGTTTTTTTATTTCTGTGATGAATTATGGATGTTTTCCATTGGCATGAAATATTTTTTGTTTTATAATACCAAAACACAAAGGAATGGGATAATTTGTTTTTGGGTAATATATTTAATAATTTTATACGGTGGTTACCGATTGGTTATATAACAGTGCCGACATCAACATATGATCGACGATTGTGTGAATATGTTCCAAAAATTACAGAATCTGATTTTGATTATGATCCAATGCAAACGCCAATTGCACAATGTTATGCCAATGAATTGGCATGTGGAAAACAAATCAGTGGTGCGTCGTTGATTGATGATGGTTTGGCGGCGTTTATTATTCGTGCAGCGTTTGCACGTATGGCAACAAAAACAATCGATTTACAAACATATATTTACAGTAATGATTTTTCATCCAAGGTTTTAATTGGTGAATTAAAAAATGCCGCCGATCGTGGGGTTAAGGTTCGAATTTTATTGGATGATTATGGAACAAAATCTGATATCGCAGATGTGTTATTGTTGAACCAACATAAAAATATAGAGGTCAAGGTTTTTAACATCGTTGCAAACAGATCATCGTTTTTATACTATCCACAATTTTTTATGGATTTTAATCGATTAAATTCCAGAATGCATAACAAATTGTTTATCGTTGATAATGTTGCATATATTACCGGTGGTCGTAATGTTGGCAGTAATTATTTTTATCCGGAAACTGCATCAAATTTTTCAGATACCGATGTTTTATTTTTGGGCGATATGACCCGATATGCCACCGCCAGTTTTGATGAATATTGGAATTATCATTTGGCGATACCTGCATCCGTTTTTCCAAATGCCAGATCACGTGGTGCAATTAAACGATTGGAACGAAAATTTGCAGAAATGACAAAGAAAAGTGTGGATGAGGTTCGACGACATAATAAAATTACATCGTTTGTTCAATCCGAATTTAAAAAGAAAAAATTTGATTTCAGTTGGGGACATGGAAAATTTTTGGCGGATATGCCACGCAAAGTTGAAATGACGATGGCGGAAAAACACGAATATCGTGGCGATATTGTGCGTACGTTACAACATTTGTGGGGCGAAACGAAAAATAATGTATATATGTCTGCGGCGTATTTTGTCCCAGGACAGGGTGGATTGGAATATTTATTACGTCAGGAAAATTGTGGTGTAAATTTAACAATCGTGACAAATTCATTGGCGTCAACAAATGCGACGTCTGTATATGCAAAATGGGAAAAATACAGACAAAAATTATTGGAAAATGGTGCAAATGTTTACGAATTTATGGCAGCTGCGGAAAATTTGCATGGGCGGCGACCGTGGCGTAAAAATAAAAACATATCTAAATTTTCCGTTTTGCACAGTAAAACAATTGTTTTTGACGATGAAATTTCATGGATTGGCAGTTTTAATTTGGATCCACGCAGTGCATATTTTAATACAGAAAATGTTACAATTTTTGAAAGTCGTGATTTTGCAAAAAAATTACGCGATATGATAAACAAAGATACACAAATTTCTTGGCGGGTGGCGTTACAAAAAAATACACCTGTGTGGATTGGAAAACGCAGTGATGATATATTGCCACGTGTGCATTATCGTTGTCCAGATACCACATGGTTTCGCAGATTGTATAAACGTATGTTAGGTTTAATTCCAGAAAAATTTGTTTAATATGCTAATTAAAAATTATGGAGAAAAAAATGGAAATAAAAAATAAAGTTGTTTCGGCGGCGTTGATTGGTGCGGGATTGGCAATCGGTGGTTTTTCAATTGGTCGTGGTTATTATGCATCACATATGAATAATCGTACTGTTACAGTCAAAGGATTGGCGGAACGTGATGTTAAGGCTGATGTTGCAGTTTGGACGATAAAATTTCAATCGACGGGTAATGAATTGGCGGCAACGCAAAAAAAATTAAATGCTAATATGTTAAAAATTACACAGTATTTAACAAAACGTGGTTTTGCAGATACAGAAATCATGGTTGGACGGATAAATACAAATGATTTAATGGCAAATCCGTATCATGATAATTCAAATGGAACACGATATATTTTAACCCAGGAAATAACAGTGCGTTCAAATCAGGTTGATTTAGTTGAAGAATCATTACGTGCAATTGGAACATTGGTTGCCGATGGGGTTGTTTTTGATAACCAAGAATATGGTTCACCCGTTGCGTATTTGTTTACGGGGTTAAATGATATTAAACCCGTTATGTTGCAGGATGCAACACAAAATGCACGCCAGGCGGCGGATGAATTCGCAAAAAGTTCAAATGCAACCGTTGGGAAAATTCGACGGGCCAATCAAGGTGTTTTTTCAATATTGCCACGTGAACAAACCCCGGGTGCCGAAGAAAGTTATCAAATTAATAAAACCGTACGTGTTGTTGCAACAATTGAATATTTTTTGGATTAAAAATGGGGATTTTCCCCATTTTTATTTTTGATAAACTTGAATAAAAACATATTTTTGATATAATTCATATCATAATGAAAGTTTCACGTAGGTGTGTTTTACAAATGGGTGGTTTTGGTGTGGCAGCGATGTGTATGTTGCCACGTGTTGCGTTTGCAGCACGAAATATTTTGAAAAATGTGCGAACGGGGAAACAGCCAGATGGAAAAACACGATTGGTTATTGAAACAGCGGTTAAACCATCGTATTCGTTGTCTTATTCACAAAACCAATTGGTAATTGGTTTTGCAAATACTGCCCCGAATAAGGGATTGAAACCTAATTTAGTTAATGGAACGTTGGTTAAATCAATAACCCAAACCCAAACTGGGGATCGTATAGATATTATTGCGAATTTAAATTCAGATATTGCAGAAATACCAAAATCACAAATTATGATTTTGGAACCAAATGGTGATAATGACTATCGCCTGGTATTGGATTTTGCCGCGGGGCAACGTTCGACGACCAAAACAACAAATAAAACAACAAAAACATCAAATACAGATTCGAAAAAATATATTGTTGTTATTGATGCGGGACATGGTGGCAAAGATCCTGGGTGTATTGGACGTAATGGAACACAGGAAAAAACAATAGTTTTGTCTGTTGCAAAAAAATTAAAAGCCAAATTGGAATCAAATGGATTTAAAACATATTTAACACGCAGTGATGACAAATATTTAAAATTGGCGGAACGTGCAGAAATTGCTGAAAAACGTAAGGCGGATTTGTTTTTGTCATTGCATGCCAATGCAAATCCAAAACGTACAATGAAGGGTTTTTCTATTTACACATTATCTGAAAAGGCATCAGACGAAGAGGCAAAAAAATTGGCGGAATCTGAAAATGCCGCAGATAAAATTGGTGTAAATGGTTTTTCTGATTTTGAACCAAATATTCGTAGTGCATTGTCTGCGTTGCAGCAGCATGCGGTTGCAGAAATGTCCGAAGAATATGCCAGTGGTTGTTCGCAGGCGTTTATTAAATCAAAAATAGAACAGCAGCCCGGTCCGGATGTTCGACATGCACCATTTGCAGTGTTACGGTCAACAGTGCCGGGGGCATTAATTGAATTGGGACATTTGTCGAACCCGGATGAAGAAAAATTATTACAGACAACTGCACATCAGGATAAGTTGGTTGAATCAATTCTAAAATCTGTAAAAAATTATAATTTTGATGTATAAAATTTAGGTTAATAAACCGATAGGTTTATATAAATTTAAGCTGTTTTTTATGATATAATATTTGCGAAATATTATACGGGGGAAAAGATTATGAAAGTAGCAATTATTGGTATTGGTTCTGTGGGGTCGGCGGTTGCAACGGCTGTGCGGAATACGGGATATGTTCATGAAATGGTTTTGTTTGATCGTGATGCCGTTCGTGCAACCGCCGCGGCTGCCGATTTGGGGCATGCGGCAACATTTGGTTTTGATGTAAAAATATCTGCAGCCAGTAATTATCGTGGAATTCGTGGCTCTGATATTGTAATAATTGCAGCCGGGGCAAATCAAAAACCGGGTGAAACACGTACAGATTTATTAAATAAAAATGCGGCGGTGTTGGCAGATGTTATTCCAAATGTAATGGCCAATGTTGATAAAAAAACAGTGAAAATAATTGTGGTTACAAATCCATTGGATGTGATGGTTATGTTAACACAAAAATTGTCTAAATTACCTGTGGAACGTGTAATTGGAACGGGGACAATGTTAGATACAGCACGTTTACGTACAATATTGGCACATCAATTGGGTGTGTCTAGTCAATCTGTAAATGCATGTGTTTTGGGTGAACATGGTGACAGCAGTGTTGTTGATTGGGCCGGTGTTACAATTGGTGGATTGGCGTTGGATGATTTTTGTAAACAGGTTAAAATATCATTGTCGGCAACAACGCGTAAAACAATATCGCATCGGGTACATAGTGCGGCATATGAAATAATTCGTGGCCGTGGTGCAACGTGGGATGGTATTGGGGCTGCGGTTGCCGATTTGGTTCGGTGTATTGCAAATGATGAACATCGGATTTTAACAGTCAGTTGTGTGTCTGGGGCCGGTATGCGTATGGTTGCAATGTCTATGCCACGTATTGTTGGTGGTTGTGGTGCAGGTGTATCTTTGACACCAAAAATGACCGCGGATGATGCAGCAGAATTACGAAATAGTGCAAAGCTGATTCGGAAAAATTACGATACAATAAATTTAAAAAAATAAAAAATGGGGCCTGGATTGCCCCATTTTTTATAAGGATTCAATCATATTTATGAATGTATTATACACTGTTATAATTTATATAAATACAGGGGGATTATAATGCAGGATATAAAATATATTTTGTGTAATAATGGATTGGGGTTTAATGCGGTTGTACATGGTCATAATGTTGGTGAAATAACATTTGTTCGTGTTGGTATTGATAAATTTATTATCGATCATACGCATGTATCGGATGATTTTAAAAATTCTAAAATTGGGTTAAATTTAGTACGACATGTTTGTGCGTTGGCACGTAGACAGCACCGTAAAATTATTCCAATGTGTCCATTCGCCCGTGCAATGTTTAACAGATATTCTGAATTTGATGATGTTCGTTTGTTGCATGTTGGATAAATGATTGGTATTATGTATCAATGTTTTTATTGATTGGGTGATTTCTATGGCAAATGATTTAATTTTTAATCCTGAAACTGGTATGTTTGAAATTGAAGATAAAAATATATCAAAATCTGTAAAGGAAAATGATTCAGCGGATATCGTGTTAAAATCGCGAAATGGAAAAGAACCAACAAGAAAATACGATGAAAAAACGGGATGTTTCGAATATTTGGATGTTGGTATGCGTAAAAAAGCGGTTGAACGAAAAAAATTAAAATTGGCAACGGACGAATTGCAAAACAGATTAGATGGAATAAAAAAACATTTTAAAAGACAAAATTTGATAAACCATATTGGTAAAACCGGAAATTCAATTACAGGTAATATTTCAGATGTCGATCGAAAAACGGCGGATATACAATCCAAACATGTAAAAGAATATATATTACGCAGCAAAAATAAATGCGATTAAAAGGGTTTTGATTTAGTAATTATATTTTCTTTACTTTTTGTTTTTTTTTGGCATAATTTGGGTGGTTCGCAAATGGCGAAATAGATGTAAATGGAATATATAAAAATGCAGAAAATGTTTAATTTGAAAAAATGCCAATAATGTGCGTGCGACCATCAGTTTGGGACGGACGCAGATTTCGTGCGTCCGTTTTTTATGTTAACGTGTAACAAGGAACGAAAAATGTCAGAAAATGTAACTATATCAACTAATGAATTACAGGCCAGATTGCAAAAGGCTGAAAATATTCGTGCCCGTGATGGTGTTGTGTGGAAAGATAAATTTGATCGCAGTCATACCATCTGTGATGCACGTATTTATCAGATGATGCATCTGTTAAATTGGCGGGTCGTGTTACAGCGTTGCGCTGGTTGGGTAAATTAATGTTCGGTCGCATTTATGATATTGATGGTGAAATTCAATTTTCAATGTCACGTGAAGAATTGGGCGAAGAACAATATAAGTTTATGAAGGCTAACGTTGATTTGGGTGATTTTATTGGAATCACAGGTACGTTGTATCATACCACAGCAGGGGAATTGACCGTACGTGTACAGCATTATGACATTTTATCCAAGGCATTACGTCCATTGCCGGAAAAATTCCATGGGTTAACAGATATGGAAACACGTTATCGCCAACGTTATTTGGATTTAATTTCGAATCCTGAATCACGTCGTGCATTGGTTGGTCGTTTTAAAATGGAACGTTATTGGCGTGAATTTATGTGGGATAATGGGTATTTGGAAATTGAAACCCCAATTATGCAAAATATCGCATCAGGTGCCGCCGCACGACCATTTGTTACACATCACAATGCGTTGGATGCAGATTTTCAATTGCGTATATCACCGGAATTGTTTTTAAAGGAATCTATTGGTGCCGGATTTGATCGTGTGTTTGAGGTGGCCAAAGATTTCCGAAATGAGGGTATGGATGCAATGCATTTGCAGGAATTCACAATGGTTGAATGGTATGCAGCGTATTGGGATTTTGAACGTAATATTAAATTTACATGGGATTTGGTTCAATATTTGTTACAAAAATGTCGTGGTACATTGCAAATTGAATATCAGGGAACCCCATTGGATTTTTCAAAATATGAAATGATAGATTATACGGCACGTATGAATGAATTGTTCGGTTGTAATATTTTGGATTTTGATGATGTTGATGCATTACGTGAACAAATTGTTGCCAATGGCATGTTCCCAGCCGGTGAATTGGATGAATTGAAATCATTGCCTGCACTGGTTGATTATGTGTATAAACGCAAAATCCGTGGTAATATTATTCAACCAACGTTCTTGTATAATTATCCAACATATATGGTGCCATTGGCACGTCGTAGTGATTCCGATGAACGTCGTTTGGATATGTTCCAATTGGTTGTTTGTGGTGCTGAATTGGCCAAGGGATATTCGGAATTGGTGAACCCAATTCAACAATTGGCCGCATTTGAAGAACAGGCCAAAAACATTTCTAATGGTGATGACGAAGCATTCAATCCAGATAATGATTTTGTACGTGCAATGGAACATGGTTTTCCACCGATATCTGGTGTTGGTATGGGGGTCGATCGTTTGGCAACAATTGTATTTGATGTGCCAACAACACGTGATATTGTTTTGTTCCCAATAATGAAGTAAGCGGTTAAAAAATATATGATAGATACAGAAAATAAAAATATTACAGAACTGTCGGTGGCTGATATGGTTGTAGAACATGACCAAAAAAATCAGTCGCTGATAAATGTTGTTCGTTCGTCTGGACGTATTGATGATGAAACTGCAAAATATTTATCATTGTTGTATTCAGATGGTATGAAATGGTTCAGAGAGGTTTTTTATTTTTTGGGTAAATGTTTTGGTGCGCCAAAGGCACCTGTGTTGCGGTATGATTATGAAACAGACAGTGCAATTGATGAACGGATTCGTATATCCGATATTCATCCGTTAATGCCATATATTGTTCACCATCGTTTGGATGCGGACCCAATGCGTAATCAATTTTTTACATCGGGTGATGCACATAAAATTGATTTGTCTGTATCGTCAATAGTTACGGTTATTGTTGGTACACAAAAAAATATTAACCGTGCGCTGGATAAAATCACGGGAAAATATTACAAAGAATATTTACAAGAAGTTTTAGATACAACCGAACAAATTTTAACAAATCATGGGCGAACAGAGGCTACAGTAAATGCAATAAAAGATAAAATTTGTGAAAAATTTGAATCACAATTTATAACAAATGCATCGGAAATTGTATTACAAATTATTGGTTCGGGACATGAAAAAATATCGGTTGATTTGGTACGTGCACTGGATAAAATTCTCGGCCCTCATAAACGTTTGTGTGATGTGTGGCGTGTAAAATGTTTGTTTGATTTGGTCCCACAGGCACGTTTTTTTATAGAACGTGTTCGTGAAATGATGCCGGATCGTGTTTTGGGGGTACGTGATAGTTTTTATAACGTTAAAAATCAACGTAATTATCGTGATGCTAAGTTAATTATTAATATCGGAACGGTCGATAATATTGTTCCAATGGAAATTATTTGTCAGGTGCGTACGTTTTTTGAATTTGAACGTCAAACGCATATTCAATATGAACATGCACGCAAAGACGGCGCCAAAGATGTTTCCAAATTTGAACGGATTGGTGCAAATATTCATGAACGTGGGGTTCGCGAATATAATTTAATGATATGTCAATGTTTGGATGATTTATTTGATAGAATTGGTTGGAATATGTTATACAGCCAGGGTGACGCAACGGCAATATTTGATGGATTTCCAAAAAATTGCACGATACATTATCCACAAAAAATTTTTGACGTGATTTTAGATAAATTGGACAATGCAATTGAAAACGAGGTTTTTCGTATTGTTGATGCACCGGTACATCCGACACTGGCACAGGAAAGTGAAATTTTCCATTTTATGGCCCGTTTCATATTGGTTGCGGCAATACCATATTTGGACAGAAATTGGTCTGTGCCATCTGATACAATGGCGGGAAAATTATTCAATTTTGTAATGACCGAAGTTCAACGTTATTACAATAATGAAAAATAACGTATGTTTTTACCCCAAAATTTGTGCTTGATATATATATATATATATATATATATAATCTTTATACATACATGATATAAGGGGAAAAGATGTTTTTACGACGTTTGGCATTGATGGTGTTGATGATGTTGATAAATTGGGAAATGAAAGCCAACGCCGCTGTATCAGGTTTTTATGTCAGTGTTGCCTCGGATAGGGGTTGTAGTTATACGTGCCAAGGTACTTCTTATCCGTATGATAGCAGTAGTATATCGAATCTTAGTATAAATTGGGATGATAATTTTGTATCAGCCATGTTCCCAAGGCGTAATTATGGGGTAGCATATTGTATATGTTTTAATTCGTCTGCTTATAATTCCATAATTGCCTATATATCGCAAAAAAGGTGTAATATTACCGGTGGAAACGGGGGACCGTATACTAGTGCATATATTTCGTTACACACTAACGGGACAATTGATTTTTTAACGAATATTTATGGGTGCAGGTGTTATGGTGATTATTATCTGGCATCTGGTAATGTTTGTCGTGAATGTCCAAGTGCACCATCCAGTTATAGTAGTAATACAAAAATATTACACGAAAATACCAATACAAGTCCGGTTGGTATTACGGGCTGCTATATACCTGTTGGGGCGACAGGCCGTGATTCCAAAGGAAGTTTTAAGGTGTCGGAAACGTGTTATTATTTTGGCTCGTGATTGTGGGGATTATGAAAAAAAGATAATAAGAAAATGTTTCGTTTTTTATTAAAGATTATATCTGTTTAATAGCACATCATATTAATATATATTAAATAGATGAAATTTTCTTTTTAAAATATTCTATTGTTTTATCTAAACCGTCACCAAGTGTTGTTTTTGGTTCCCAACCCAATTTTGTTTTTGCCAATGTGATATCGGGGCGACGTTGTGTTGGATCGTCCAATGGCAAATCTTTGTATATAATATTTCCACCAATTTTTGTAATGATCATTTCTGCCAATTGTTTGATTGTAATTTCATAAGGATTGCCAAGATTTACCGGACCGGTAAAATTACTTTCTGAATCCATCATGCGAATAATACCATCTATTAAATCATCAACATAACAAAACGATCGTGTTTGGTTCCCATTACCATAAATTGTAATATTTTGGCCACGCAATGCCTGACATATAAAATTACTTATTACCCGTCCATCATTTGGATCCATATTCGGACCATATGTATTGAATATTCGAACAATTTTAATATCTACATTTTCGTGTCTATGGTAATCAAAGAACAGACTTTCGGCACAACGTTTCCCTTCGTCATAGCATGATCTGATCCCAATTGGGTTTACGTTTCCACGATATGTTTCAACCTGGGGATGGATCATTGGTTCCCCATAAACCTCTGATGTGGAAAATTGTAAAATACGGGCATTATTTTGTTTGGCCAATTCCAATACATTTATTGCACCAAAAACGCATGTTTTTGTTGTTGTGATACTGTGTTTACCCTGATATGCAATTGGTGATGCCGGACATGCCAAATTATAAATTTGATGTAATGGTTCTGTGATATCAATTGGATTACAAACGTCATGATTTATAAACGTAAAATTTGGGTTGTTTATTAAATGTTTTATATTGTCCATTCGACCCGTGTAATTATTGTCCAGACATATTATTTTGTTGCCATCTTTAATCAATTGGGTGCATAAATTTGAACCCAAAAAACCCGTGCCACCACAAACCAAAACTGTTTTCACTTTGTTAACCCTTATACGATTTATTTAAATTATAAATCTATTTATATCATAATGTTTTTTATTTGTAAATTACATATATACCCATCCCGGATTATAGTGATATTGTGCGTTTGGGTTAATTTTTACGACTTTGATTTTATTTTCAATCAAGGCCAATCGGTGTAACAAATTCATATCCGTTAATTTTGAATTTATTTGTGAAATTAAATCTTTAATAGTATCCAGTTTTTCACGGTTATATAATTCATTTAATGCAAAAACATAATAACTTTTTAAAACCCCAACCAATAAACGATCGGTCATATCTTTATAATATTTTGCGTAAAAGTTTAAAATATGATCCGCTATGGCAAATTTACAATATGGATCTTCTTGCTTTTTAAAATTTTTACTCATGATGGAACCAATTCTAACAAAATAGTGATACAGTTTATCTTTTATATAATAAATGCTATTGGCGACTGCGGCATATTCTAACCAAAAACTGTCGTCATCATGTGGGTTACTGTGTAAAAATTTTATATTATATTTTTTTATAATATCCGCCCTGAATATTTTTTCCCATAATAATACATTGGTATTGGCAAACTGTTTTTCGGTTAATTTGTATTTACCGTTATAATCTTTGTTAAAATATATTTTGTCCCTGTATTCTTCTTTTTTTGTGGCCGCATTTTCGTATTCGAATTTACAGTGGCATGAAACGACATCTACTTTTTCAGATTTAATTGTATTATACATTATTTCGCACATATTTGGTTCATACCAATCATCACTGTCGCAAAACATGATATATGGTGCGGATGCATGTTTGATTGCGACATTTCGTGCCTTGCCTGGACCTTTATCATTTTTTTGTGATATTACGATTATTCTGTTATCGATGGCGGCATATTCATTTAAGATTTTTAATGAATTATCTGTACTGCCATCATTGACACATATTATTTCAATGTCTGTTAATGTTTGTTTAATCAGACTGTCCAGACAACGTGATATCCATTTTTCGGTATTAAATATCGGGATGATTATGCTGATTTTGCTCATATTGATTATGTGACCCTGTTTATGGTTACTGTTGCAACATGGGCAAATGTTAAATTAAGTAAATTAAAAATGCAAGGGGTAAGCATCGCCGTAGTGAATAATATCCTTGATATATATGATTACATGTATATGTAATATATAATTGGGGAGATTATAAATGTTTTTTCGTCGTTTAATGTTGATGATATTGGCAATATTGTTCCGTATGGAACAACGTGCATTAGCGGGCACGGATTATTATGTTTATTGTACTTGTGCTGGTGGTTGTGGTACTAATGTGCTTTATACAGAAGCGTATATGATATATAGCTTTGCGAGTGATAGTGCAGTTTCTGGACAGACTATGAATAACAGATGTATAAATGAGGTTTGTAAAAATAATAACACTAATGTGTGTTTTAGTGCTGATGCTTCCGAAAAAATAAAGAAAAGACCAAATTTTCAAACGTGTAATGGTGCTAATATAAAAGAGGGGGGCATATGTTTTGAAGGGTTGTGAATCTCTTATAACATCTGGTTCAAATCCGTCTTATGCGTGTAACGTTACTTTTGGGGTAAGTTGTGTTGCTACTAGTTGTGATAGCGGGTATTATTTTCAATCAGGGGCGTGTCATTCGTGTCCAATGCATTCTACTATTGCAGCAACCAGTCCCAAGGGAAAACCGGGAATTACAGATTGTAATTATACCAGTGCAATAGAATTTAAAGATAGTAAGGGAACATACCATTTTACAAATGGGTGTAATTACACATCATAA
Source organism: Candidatus Enterousia sp. (assembly GCA_045643525.1). Taxonomy (GTDB): domain Bacteria; phylum Pseudomonadota; class Alphaproteobacteria; order Rs-D84; family Rs-D84; genus Enterousia. Next base: position 14,095 of record JAZUKY010000080.1, read on the forward strand.
AAAATATTAGAAATATCAATAATTGTATTTTTTATCACGTTTATACGTGTTTTTTTGTTTTGTGATTAAATACAATTTTTATTCTTGATATATGTTGTATGTATATAATACAATATATCATATGTGGGAAAATGGAAGTATGTTTTTTCGGCGTTTAATGTTGATGATATTGGCTGTGTTGTTTCGCATGGAACAGCGTTCTTGGGCGGCGTCCACTTATTATGTTTATTGTGCACGTGGTGGTAATTGCGGTAATAATGTATTATATGCATCGGCATTTGGATCATATGGTTTTGTATCTGCGGCCGGGATTGCCGATGGTGGTATTATGACCAGTAAATGCAGACAATTATATGGTAATTCGGCTGTGGTGTGTTTCAGTTCGGAGGCGTCGACCCGAATTAAATCTGGGGCATCATCAATGGTATGTGGTACAACGACAAAAAAGACAGAAATAAATATTTTGACCAGTTGTAATGTTGCAATAACAGATGGGGCGGGATATTTGGGATCTGGGCATATATGCGATGTTGATTTTGATTTGTCGTGTCCATCTGATTTCGAATGTGATGATGGGTATTATTTGCAATCGGGTGTATGTACACCGCTTAATTTGTGCAGTGGATACAGTGGTACATTGTTTGATGTTGATCAATATATATTATATACGGATGGTTTATGTAAAAAATTTAAATGCAAAGATTCAAACAAAGGATTTGAAAATTTGTATACTAAAAAATGTATAAATTGTGAAAATGGTGTGGCGGCCGATGGAATGTGTAAAACCACATCGAATACAAATGGTCAAAATTCATCCGATGATTCTGTCGGTTGTACTGTGGGGGTAAAAAGGGGACCAAATGAAGATGGGGGGTGTATTGAATGCGAAACGGGTGATATATATAATTCGATTACACATAAATGCGACACAGCAAAAAAAATAGAAAAGGGGCATTTATTGTATGGCAAAACAAAAACGTCTGGTGGAAAAAAATTTGATAATGAATGGTGTTGGGCAAAAACAAATTCTGATGAATATAAAAAATGTGTTCATGAAATCACAGAATAATTAATTTTTTGATATACGGTTTTATAAATTTGTTGTTTTATTAAAATTTGATAGG
>JAZUKY010000081.1:0-17838 GCA_045643525.1 Candidatus Enterousia sp.
TACATTAGATGATGTTTCAAATGGTAAACAGGAACGACTTGCCGCATTGCAAAATTTCTGGAATCCTACAAATATCATGATATCCGAGGCCCGTGGCGTTAAAACAACTGAAATAATTGATAGTATTAACGAATTTATCAAATTACATTTATTTCCAGATGGAAATAATATTTGTCCAAAATGTGGCGGAAAATTGAGTGTTAAATTATCTAAATTCGGTGTATTCATTGGGTGTGAAAATTACCCGGATTGCGATTATACACGACATTTAACAAATACGGAAACAACAGAAGATAATTCATCAAATGAATCAGATGCGAATTCAAAAAACAATCAAACATCTGTTGATTTGGGTGATGGAATATCATTCCGTATCGGTAGATTTGGACCATATGTAACAGATGGTAAAAAAAATGTTTCAGCAAAACAATATACATCTGAATCAATAAACATTGATATTGCACGCGAACTGTTATCCGGTGGACCTAAAAAAGCCGAACCAATAGAAATAGGTATAAATCCATCAACTGAACAGATGATATATTTTTATCCAACTGGGCGTTATGGTGCATATATTTCATCAAACAAGGTAAATGTAAGTGTAAAAGAACAACCTGATTTGGAAACAGCGGCCGATTTAATAAATAATAAAAAAACGTCAGGCCGCACAACAAAATTTAAACGAAAATCAACAAAATAATGGCACCATCAAAATACGGATTTTCGTCAAACTTTACGGATGATTTGCGTGCCCGCTTATCAATTGTTGATGTTGTTGGTCGTCGTATACCATTAACAAAAAAGGGACAAAATTATTGGGGGTGTTGCCCATTTCATAATGAAAAAACCCCAAGTTTTTCCGTTAATGAAGAAAAAGGATTTTACCACTGTTTTGGTTGTGGTGAACATGGTGATATTATTTCATTCACTATGAAATCAGAAAATTTAGATTTTCGTGCAGCAATTACAGAATTAGCAGATTTAGCCGGATTAAAGTTACCAGAATATAAACCAAAGCCAGCAGCACAAATTGCACGTGAAGAATCTTATTATCAAATTATGAATGATGCAGCAAATTTATATAGTCAACATTTGTTTTCATCAGATGGTACACATGCATTAGAATATATACGTGGGCGTGGTTTTAGCGATGAAATGATAAAAAAATATCGTATTGGATACGCACCGAAAAATAATATAATCGCAACAAAATTTACAAATTTTAAACACGAAAATTTAATATCAACAGGCCTTTGTCGGCGTGGTGATTACGGCATGTACGATTTTTTTCGTGATAAATTAATGTTCCCTATATTTTCAGCAAATGGTCAAATTGTTGCGTTTTCTGGGCGTTCATTAGATGGCAGTGAACCCAAATACATAAACACATCTGATACAGAATTATTTCATAAAAGACAAACGATATTCGGATTAAATTTTGCACGTGATTCCATACATCGTGCAAATCGCAGTATTATTGTCGAAGGACAAATTGATGCAATACAAATGCAATGTAATGGTTTTGGAGAAACGGTTGCCCCATTGGGTACTGCATTAACAGAAGAACATATTGCAATATTATGTAAATCAAATAGAAATATTACATTTTGTTTTGATGGTGATGGTGCCGGACAAAAGGCTGCTGCCAGAGCCGCAAACATCGTAATGCCATTTATACGTGATAATTCTGAAATAAAATTTGCATTTGTTACTGGGGGCAAAGATCCGGATGAAATCTTGAAAAAATCTGGCCCAGATGCAATGCATAAAATAATTGATACCGCTACAAATTTGGTTGATTTTATATGGGAAATAGCAAACAAAAACTATAATACATCAACACCAGGTGGCAGAAGTCAGGCAGAAAAATTTTTAAACGATATAATAAATAAAATTCCAGATAATGATTTGCGTCGTGAATATAGTCATGAATATAATGCCAGAAAATTTAATAATTGGCATAAATGGAAGAAAAATACCGAAAATATTCCAGAAATAAAATTACCTGAAATTGATTTATTAACACAAAATACTTTGATTTATATTGTAAACAGATTTCCAGAAATTGCTGAAAGGTATTGCGAATTTTTAGAAACATTAAATATAAATTATGATAATGAAAATATACCTGATTTGAATTTTAATCAAACGTCTGCAGAAAAATATATCGTTTCATTAAAAATTCAAAAATATCTGGAAAAATTAAATAATCAAAAGAAAGAATTAATTGTTATCGGATTATCTGGAGATGCATCTGCGTTGGAAAAAATAAAACAAATAGATAGTGAAATAGATAAATATAGCAGTAAATTGGAAGATCTATCGTCAATTTAAAATATGATAAAGTTGTAAAAAATACCGGTGTTTTTATTAAAAACAAACAAAAAGACCGGAAATATTTTTTAAATTTTTTTATAAAAATTATCAAAATAATACCCCAGCAAAGCCGGGGAAATATAGTTTAATTCAATAATGAATACTATTTATTAAACAAGAAATGACAAATATCACCATCCTGCATAATATATTCTTTACCGACTAAACGCATTTTACCGGCCTCTTTAACGGCAACCTCTCCACCAAATTCAATGTAATCGGATGGGGATATTATTTCCGCACGAATAAAACCCTTTTCAAAATCGGTATGAATCTTTCCAGCAGCCTGTGGTGCCGTCATTCCACGTGTTATTGTCCACGCATGGGCTTCTTTGGGGCCGACTGTATAAAATGTTTGTAATCCCAATGTTTCATATCCAGTTTTTATAACCTGATCCAATCCGGATTGATTTAATCCCAATTCATTTAAAAACATTTTACGTTCATCCGGATCAACAATTTGTGCGATTTCCATTTCAATTTTTGATGAAATAACCAATACAGAATTTGTTGAACCAAATTTTTGTTTAACCATATCAGAATATTTATTACCAGTTGCAGCTGATTCTTCTTCAACATTACAAACATATATGACAGGTTTTGCTGTTAATAAATTAAAAGGTGATGTATCCAGCCCAGATTTACGTGCCGGAATACCATTTTCAAGATCCTTTTTTATTTTATTTGCATCTGCTAATAATTTTACAGCAACCTTGTCTAATCCATGGGCCTTTTTTTCTAAATTTTTGATTTGTTTTTCTAAACTCTCTAAATCAGCCAATGCCAATTCTGTTTCAATTGTATCAATATCAGATATTGGATCAATTTTTCCATTTACATGAACAATATCATCATTTTCAAAACAACGAACAACATGAATAATTGCATCTGTAGATAAAATATTACCCAAAAATTTATTTCCCAATCCTTCACCAGATGATGCACCTTTGACCAAACCTGCAATATCCACAATTTCTAATTGTGTTGGTATAATTTTTGCAGAATTATCAACACCCGCCAGATTTAATAAAGTTTCATCCGGTACGACCACACGCCCAGTATTAGGTTCAATGGTACAAAATGGATAATTTTGTGCATCTGCCGCTGCACTTTGTGTTAATGCATTAAATAAAGTAGATTTCCCAACATTTGGTAAACCAACAATTCCGCAATTGAATCCCATATATAAATCCTTTATAATGCGATTAATATGTCACACATAGAAAACGAATTCAACATAAAAACTTTTGATTCGGAAACTATAGTTTTCCGTGATGGTGTAATTTGTCCGCAATTATCAACATTAAAAAATACAGTTTTTGATAAAACGTATAATAAACCTATACACATAATATATATTGGTAATATATGTGGTGAAAATATTCTAAATATTGATATAAAAACACCACACCAACAAATATATTTAAGTATGCATATAAAAAATAATACAGATGCAAAAATCGGTATAAATATCAATAATTTTGGTAAAAATTCGGAATTTCGTGGTCAAATAATGATAGAAAATTCAAAAAATTTAACATTTAATTGCACAGGTATACATAATTGTTCAGATACAACCATATTGGTAAAAACAAAAATAATAGCAACCAATAACAGTTATTCAAAACTAACTGGGGAATCTATAATATTACCAAATACAAAAAATACAATTAATGATATTAGTTTTTCTGCAATGATTGAAAAAAATGCAAAAATTGAATTTAATCCGACACAACGTATATCATCTGTACCAAAATCTGCAGATCACAGTACTGCAATAAATCAAGCATCTGATTTTCAAATTAGATTTCTGCGTAATGCCGGTTTATCCGATAAAGAAATTAACAATATTACACGTGAAGCATTTATAAACGATTTTTCATTGTTTTAATTTAATATTAGTATAAAAAAACCGACGTTATACAGTCGGTATAAAAGATACAAATCAAATACTGCAAATTTGCAATATGATTTATTATTTCTTTTTAAAACCCTGTTTAGCCTTAAACTTAGGATTTTCAGGGTCAATTAAAATAACCTGTTTACCACGGCGAATTTGTTTAACATTACCGCGTTTTTTCCAAGCCTTTAAAGAACTTAAAAATTTCATATTTGAATCCTTTTTGCCAAGGCATTATAAACGCTTTTTATAAAAAATCAAATTATTATTATATTTTTTGTTTTTATTATTGGGGATGTTTATTTTGTTGAAAACGTTTTTTATTTTTTTATAAACGTGTTTTCAACAATTTTTTACACATTTTCTGGGAATTTTTCAAATTTGTTTAAATAAATAATGTATTTTTTAACATGTTAATAAATATAAGTTTTTAAACATTTTAAACAATTTTTTGGTAAATTTTTTTATGCTTGTTGAAAAATGTTGAAATTGTTATAATTCAAGCATCAGTAGGGGGATTTTAACAATTATGCGACAACCAGTACTAAAAGCATTGGCAAATCCAGCACGTATATTTTACGTACCGTACACTTTGGCGGTGTTGAATTTTGCAATACAGTTCTTGGTTTTTATTGGTATTATGATATCGGAATTAATATTTTTTCAGGATGCACCAAATCCATTGTGGTTTTTATTATCGGTTATAATGGTGCATGTTATAATAATGCCATTTGCAAAACGTGATCCACAATTGGGACAGATTATAGCATCTAAATTTCAATTGTTTAAACAAAAAATACCGGGGAGATTAGCAGCATAACATGAATAATTTTTTTGAAAATTTTGCAGGTAATGGTTTTCCAATGACTGTATTAGTTTTGACAATGGCAGTGGTGTTGGTTTTTATTGCGTTAATGATTTATTTGCCTGTTTTAACACGTCGTGTATTACCAAAGTTTGGATATGGACATTATTCACAATATTTACCATTTAGTAACACATATAATGATGATTCATTACAATTGACAACAGGTGCATTGATTCGTGTTTATCGTGTTTCTGGAATGCAGACAAGTATGCAAGATTCTGCAACACATGAAAAATTTTTAGATTTACGTGCAAATTTATTTAACCAGATACGTGATCCAAACGTTGTAATTCGTTTTTTTACTGTGCGTAATGCATCAGATGAAAATACGGATTATGAGTTTGATCAACCGGTGTTACAAAGAATATATGATAAATGGCAATCGCGGGGATTACGTATATTTTTGAATGATTATTACATTGTATTATCTGTATATGGTGTGAATTCATATGAAAAAATAAATCAATATGGAAATTATATTGAATCTGTTTTGGCTGCGTATCGTCCAACATTATTACGAAATAATTCATTAGATAATATGGCACGGTTTTTTGGTCGTATTTTATCGCCGATTACAAAACCAGAACCAATTGTTTGTGATAACAATATATCTGATGTCGTAACAGTTGATAATGTAAAATTTTTAAATAATGGTTTTGTTCAGTATACCAGTGGCGATAAAAACCTATTTTCTGCAATGATATCATTTAAAATATCACCAGATTATATGGATGAAGAATTTTTTTCAGCAGTATCAACTATACAAACAGAAATGATTTGTATGAATGCTTTTCATATAATGGGTATGTCTGATATTCAAAATGTTTTACGTCAACGTCGTGCAACAGCAAATGATAATAATGTAAACAGTACGGAACAACAAATTGATGTTGCAAAAAATGCAATGGATGAAAATATTGTTGGAAACCAAAGTTTAGTTAATTATTATCCTTTATTTGTTCTGTATGCGGAAAGTATCGAAGATTTAAATAAATATGTTGATGAGTTTAAAAAAATATCGGCATCATATGGTGTATCACCAATTGTTGAAACATATGCATCAAAGGTTTCATGGTTTTCATTAATACCAGGTTTTGATACATTTCCACGCAGTTTTAAAATGTTATCACGCACCGCGGCAACCAGTATTCCAATGGATACGCAACCACGTGGGATTACTAATTCTGATTGGGGAACAGGTCCATTGGTTATTTTTCCAACGGCACAGGGGACGCCATACCAATTTCAATTTCACGTATCAGATAAACCCGCGGCTGTTGGACATACAATGACAATTGGTCCAACCGGTGGCGGTAAAACAACATTGTTTAGTTTTTTAATTGCACAATCGTTACGTCATCCGAAGTTAAAGGCATTTTTCTTTGATCGTAACCATGGGGCAGAAATATTTACTTTGGCAACTGGTGGTAAATATATAACAATGCAGGGACGTGAAAAAAATGAATCAACAACGTCATTTCAAACACGATTGAATCCATTAAAAATGTCAGATACCGCCGCAAATCGTGCATTTTTACGTCATTGGTTTTCGATTATTACCGGTGCAACCGATCCAGAATCAGCGGATGAAATTGCACGTGCAGTATCTGTAAATTTTGATTATTTATCTGAAAAAGATCGGTTATTGAAAAATTTATGGGAAAGTTGTTTTTCGGCATCCGGTAATGTTAGACCACAATTAAAAAAATGGATAGATCCGTTGCAATATGGCGATATGTTTAATGAAGAATCAGATACATTGGATTTACAATCACGTTTAACAACATTTGATTTTACCGAAGTTTTACAAGATACAACATTAGCACCAGCGGTATTATCGTATATTTTACATAGAATAAACAATATTACGGTTTCTGGTGGTAATCCATCATTGATTATGATTGATGAAACGGCACCAATGTTAGAAAATAAAATGTTCCGTGACAGTTTTATTACAGGACTACAAGAAGGACGAAAAAATCGTCAGGCATATATGGTTGCATTTCAACGTGCAAATATTTTGGATAAATTAGGAATAGGTGATGTTGCACGTGGACAAATACAAACAGTAATGTTTTTCAGGAATCCGGCGGCGGATGCAAATGATTATGCACATTGGAATTTAAATCCATTGGAAATGGATTTTATACGTGGTCGTGCATATCCAAATTTAAAACGGGCGGTGTTATTATCGCGGCCTGTGACAGGTGAATCTGTGATTTTAAATACAGAATTGGGTGGTTTGGGTAATATGTTGCGATTATTTGAATCGGGACGTCCATCTGTATTATTGGCCGAAGAATTATATTCACAATACGGTAATGCATTTGTTTCAGAATATCTGAAAAAACAGGGTGCGGGGGATATGTAAAAATAATATGTTTTTACCGAAAATTCTGACTTTGTTTATATGTTTTTTGCCATTTGTTTCAAATGCATCAGATGATTGTTTGGCATATAAATTACATCCAAATGTAAATATGATTACACCAGTTTGGACAAAACAGGTTGTTCAACCGTTGCGTGAAATGGATTTATTACATGGTAATGTAATTGCAACAATGACAGACAATTATGAAATAATTGCAGATATCACACAAATAGAAGATGGCTTTTGCGTCTCTTTAAAATCTGTGGATGCATCTGTTGGATACAGTGATTTTTTGGTACAAATTGATATACGGCATATACCGGATACATGTTCATATAATGCAATATTAACACACGAAGATGAACATATTAGGGCGTATATGTCAATAATGGATGAATTTAGCGATAATTTAAAAAAATCGATACAGATTGCATCGGATTCAATAATGCCGATATTTGTTATGAATTCATCAGATATTGATACGGCCGTTGATAAAATGAATCACGATCTACGTGCACATCCAGATTTGATATTAATTATGCAAAAAATTAAGGCGGCCGAAGAAATTAGGAATCGTCGTGTCGATATTAATGATACTGGGGCTGCATTAAAAAAGTGTATTTTATGATTTTCACATATAGTGTGTAAATTATTTTTATCTTTCATGAAATGAAATTTTGTGATAATATTTATATATAAATCAAGAGAGAATATGAAATTATTACCAAGGATTTTACCAATTGCAATTGCGTTGGTCGCATGTGGTGCACATGCGTCATCTGTTCCGACAACAGCCGGTGATAATTTGACCGCATTCAACAGCAATAATGGATTGGGAATTGGTAATAATTGGAATGCAATGGTCAGTGGCCGCAGTTCCGCGGCAAATGCCCCGGAGGCAAATTTTGGCAATTGTAATGCAATAATTATGCGTTGTGCGACACCAAAATGTTCATCGGGTGGATGTACAGATATGACAGTTGCATCATCAATTGTTGCGGGATGTGTTGCATCCAAAGAAGAATGTCAGCAATATGGTGATGAATTGGTTAATTATATTGCGGCACAGTTGGTTGCAAATTCCACCGCTAAGGCGAATCAAATTGCGGCGGATGCACAAAATTCCGCAGCACAAATGGCGGCACAACAAAGTGCACAACAAATTCAACAAATGCAACAGCAGATGCAACAAATGCAACAAGATATGGCGGCACAAAATCAGGCCACAGTTGCACAATTGCAAAATGCATTAGAAGAACAAAAACAAATCGCGGCACAGGCACAGGCGGCCGCGGTTGCACAGGCAACAAACCCAACAAATGTATCGGATGCACAAATAAATGCGGCACAAAATGGCGTTTCATCGGATATTTTGGTACGTGAACAAATTTCGGGTCAAATATTATCAAAAATTGAAAATGCAGAAACGCAATTAAAAACGTTAAAGGCCGCGATGAAAACAACGTTTGATTATGCGGGGTGTGATACATCGGGAAATAATTGCAAGGGGCCAAAACGTGTAAAAAAATTTAAACAACAGGCAATGGAATTTTTTGATCCATATGAAAATGTGTTGGATGAAATATATGATGCATTAATTTTGGCACAAACGGTAGGTGTTGATTTAACAGATATTTATTTAATGTTAAATAATACATGTAATGTATGGGGACAATATTTGTGTTCGGAAAAATCAAATTCAACGATAAACATTGAAAAAGAGGTAAAAGACGGAAAGTGTCGCTTGATTAAATTATTAAAAGATGAAGATGAAATAAAGGCCAGTTGGTTGTATCCAGAACAAACAACAGACAAAGATGGCGCATCAATCCGTTTGGCATGTGCATCAGAGGCATTAAATTCATCGGCATTGTTTAGAAACCGTAAAAAAGAATCAAATATAGATATTGAAACATTAAAACGTATTATTGAACAGGATAGCGTTAATTTAGGGCGTAATAAAAAGTCAGGTAATGATATTGTGAAATATTGTGCAATAACAGAATACGATTATAATAATTTATTAAAATATACAATATCAAAAAAATTACCAGATAAAGATGTTTGTATAAATGAAATACAATTATCAAATAATTTAGGAAAAAATTATATAAATAGTGATTCATCATTTATAGATTCTATAATTGATTTAAGGAAAGGGGAATGTAAATCGCCAGCAATATGGTCTGATTTAACTTTAACGTGTTATTGTGAGAAAACAACTAATGAAGAATGTGATTTTCTTGAAACTGATAATAAAAAGACAATAGATGAAAGTATACTATGTGATGAAAATGGTCAACATTATGATGGCGAAAAATGTTTTTGTAAAAATAATAGAAATATTATAGTGGATAGGCCAGATAAATTCAAATTGTGTAATTAACATTAAATTCTTATGAAAACAGAAATTAGAAATTTTTATAAATATTTTATATGCAAATTGTTTGCAGTTGTTTTGCTGTGTGTTGTAAATGGTTCATTTGCAAATGCGGCTGTAAGTAATGCGGCTGTAAGTAACGGGTGTGAAAATGATGATAATTCGTATATAAATCCGATGTTGGCATTATGTAATACGCATGTTTATAATATTGGTGGTGTGGAAAATGTTGATACGGCAATGGAACGTGAATTAATGAACGAAGTTGTTGCCATAAAAACAACAGTTATCACACAACAAATGAAAAAACAATACGATTTCTTAGATGCCACAGTTCGTCGTTTAAAAACACAATTAGAAAAATCTGTTTTACAGGCCAAATTAGAGGCCAACGGTGCACAAACAGATTCGGGAAATAATAAAAATATCGTTGCACAATTTGAGAATTGTTCAAGTTATGGATTGGAACAGGCCGCGTACTGTTTTCAACGGAATATTAATAAATATGAAACGTATATAAGTGAAAAGAAAATTAATAAGAGTGTATTTTCACAAATGGAAACGGATTGTAATTTGTTAGAACTTAAATTATCAAAAAACACGCAAGAGACAAAATGTGGAATTTGTAAAGATATCAAAAATACACAAACAACAATCAATAACTGTATGAATATATTAAGATCGTATGTTGCGTCAATTAATGATGAAGTTGATAAAAGGAAATACGCAACACCACGAAGATAGTATTTTATATAAATGTATAAAAATTATATATTTAATTAATAAACTGTACAAATTCTTTGGAAACTTTTTTTATTCCACGTGTGCCAAATGCGATTGTTAATATGTCGCCACAATCTTCGATAATTACACCATGGCCCATTTCACTGTGTGAAACCAATTTACCGACCAAAGATTTTTTTACAATATCACTTTGTTTTTTTATTGTATTAAATGTTGGTTGGATATTATGCGAATATGTATTTATTTGACGTCCCTGAAAATCTAAAAATTTGTTATCCATTTCCGTTATAAATCGTGATGGTGAATTATATTTTATTTCACCAAAAATCAAACGTTGCATGGCATTTGATATTATAACACGTTTACGACCACGTGTAATTGCAACATATGCTAGACGGCGTTCTTCTTCTAAGCTGCCGTCATTGGTCGATTTTTCATTTGGGAAAATACCATCTTCCCAGGCGGGTAAAAATACGGTATCGAATTCTAATCCCTTGGCGGCATGAATTGTCATAATGCTGACCGCGTCATTGCTTTGATCTGCATCATCTGAATCATTATCATCCGTCATCATTAATGCCGCATGTTCTAAAAAATCGGCCATAGTATCGTATTTTGAAATAACATTTGTTATTAATTCACGAATATTATCCAATCTGTCGGATGCATCTGGATCGTTTGATTCACGCCACATTTTTATATATCCAACATTATCCAGTAACGTTTGTGCGGCATCTTTGGGTGCAATAGAATCCCATTCAAAATTAAATGCATTTAAAAATTCATTTGCGGCTGTTCGTAATTTTGGTGCCAATTGTGCGGATTTTAATCCGGTCATCAAATTTGAACCGGTTGCTCGCAGACGTGCAATTGCCGCCGGACCAAAACCGCGACGTGGTTTTGCAATGACACGTAAAAATGCCAAGTCATCAAATGGATAAACCAATAACCGTAAATATGCGATTACATCACGAATTTCTGTACGATCATAAAATTTTGTTGCACCGACCAATTTGTATGGCAATCCACGTGATGCAAATTCTTCTTCGAATAATCGGGATAATGCACCCGCACGAATTAATATTGCATGTGTATTATATGGTGTATTCGATGATTTACGTTCAATTGCATCCGCGATTATTCGTACCTCATCCCGGTCGGATGGAACGGTTAATACATAAACAGGTTCACCACTGTTTTGATCGTTTGCGGCATGTAAATCTTTGCCCAGACGCCCCTGGTTATGGCGAATTAATGAATTTGCAGCCCCCAATATATTTGATGTACTGCGATAATTTGTTTCCAAACGAATTATTTTTGCACCATGAAATGTATTTTCAAAACCCAAAATATTTTTTATTTCGGCACCACGCCATGAATATATAGATTGATCATCATCACCAACACAACAGATATTTGGATTATCTGTTTCACGTGTTAACATTTCAAGTAATTGCATTTGTGCACGATTGGTATCTTGGAATTCATCAACCAAAATATATTTAAATTGTTTTTTATATCGTTGCAAAATATCAGGTGATGTTTCAAACAATTTTAATACCATAAATATCAAATCACCAAAATCAACCGCACCCAAACGTGACATTTCTGTGTTATATGCATTTATAATTTTTGTTGCAATTACACTGTTACCTGTATCATTATCAACCAAACCCCGGTCTTTGATTGCGGAAATTCGTTCAATCCAATCGGATGGATTATAATCTTTGATATCTAACCCCAGTTCGGTTAAAACAGTCTTTAATACGGTTTTTTGTTCATCGGGACCGTATATCAAAAAATCAGGTCTAAGACCGGCAGATGCGGCATTTGCACGCAATATACGCAGACATATAGAATGAAATGTTCCACACCATAAACCAGATGATTTTTCATCTGTAAATGCGGCAATACGTGATTTCATTTCATTTGCAGCCTTGTTCGTAAATGTTAATGCCAATATTTGCCACGACATTGCCAAATTTTGAGACAAAATATATGCAATACGCGTTGTTAAAACACGTGTTTTTCCAGTTCCTGCCCCAGATAAAACCAACAGGGGACCATCTGTCGTTTCAACAGCCAATTTTTGGTTTTGATTAAGATTTTCTAGCATTAAATCCATATGTTCATTATAATCTATAATACGATTGTTATCAAAAGTTATTTTATGGGGGTAAAAATGGCACGTGTTATATGCTTTGATATTGAAACAACAGGATTGGAATATTTAAAAGGTGATCGTTGTATTGAAATCGGGGCGGTTGAAATGGTTGATGGCAATATTACAGATAATACGTTTCATGAATATATTAACCCCGAAGGAAAAATTATTCCGCCAGAATCATACATGGTTCATAAAATATCAAATGCATTTTTGGATGATAAACCAAAAATGTCAGTTGTTGCCCCAAAATTTTTAGAATTTATTGGTGATAGTTTAATTGTTGCGCATAATGGTTTTGATTTTGATTTTCCATTTATTAACCATGAATTAGATATGCTGGGATTACCACAAATTCCACGTGCACAACAATCGGATTCAATAGTGATTGCACGTAATCGTGTATTTGGACCAAAAAGTTATTCATTGGATGCATTGGCAAAATGGTACGGTATATCATTAACGGCACGTGCGGATGCACATGGTGCATTAATTGATGCTGAAATTTTAGCCAAGGTTTATAAAGAATTAGAGAATACTGCACCTGCACCGGATGTCTGTGAAATTATAAAAAAACAACACGAAGAATTTTTAGCACACCCAAAGATAGGTGCCGATTTTCCATACAGACAGTTTTTACCACATGATGATGAATTGGCGGCACATAACGAATTTATGAATAAAATCAAGGCATAGTAATTTGTTGAAATTTCTTGCAATCGTTTAATAAATTGATACAATTTTCAAAGAAAGTACGCATAGTATTTAAATTTTAATGCGTAAACATATGCTCCCACAACGTATTTTATTTATATGTGAAATGTTACTTTCTGGGTGTGGGATTGGTGCGTCGCCATCAGATTCACTACGAATAAAGAAAAAGTCTTTATTGGCAATGAATTTAAAGGCGGCGTGGAAAATATAACATAAATAAAGGATAGAGTATGGTAAGAATACTTGAAAAAAAATCTGCGGATAAAAAACATTCTGCAAAAAAGAACGTCGAATCAAAAAATATAAAAAAAGAAAATATAACAAAAACACAAAATACCGATGCAGAAAATAATTCAGAAAAAGTATATTTTATGGCGTTGGGTGGTTTGGAACATATCGGCCAAAATATGTACCTGTATAAATACAAGGGGAAATATTTAGTCGTAGATTGTGGTATGGGTTTTTTAGAAGAAGAAATTGGGGCCGGTGATGTTCAATATTGTGATACATCATGGTTGGAAAAACGTAAAAAAGATGTTGTTGGTTTTGTTATCACACATGGCCACGAAGATCATATCGGTGCATTGAAATATATTTGGCCAAAATTTAAAAAGCCAATTTATTGTACAAGATTTCCAGCAGAAATTATCCGTGAAACATTTCATGGAATGGAAATGGATTTAGCAGACGGTCGTGACTTGATTGTTTTTGATCATAATGGTGCAACATTAGATTTATCACCATTTACAGTTGAAACATTCCATGTTACACATAGTGTTCCAGAAGCACAGATGTTAATTATTAAGACACCAGCTGGAAAAATATTGCATACAGGCGATTGGACATTTAATGATGATAATCCCGTTGAAAATCCAACCGATTTTGCACGATTAACAGAAATTGGTTCAGATCCAAAATTATTGGCATGTATGTGCGATTCAACATCTGCAAAACGTCAAGAAAAACAAACCACAGAAGTTCAGGTTCGTGAAACATTTACAGAATTGATGAAAAATGCCCCCGGCCGTGTTATTGTAACCGGATATTCGCGTTCAATTGCACGAATGAAAATGTTTTCACAGGCGGCACGTGCAGCCGGCCGAGTTGCGGCGATAAAAGAACGTAGTAATCCGAATCCGGTACCATATGTTGGTTTGCCAGAATTTCGTGAAATGGGTATTGAATTTGGTTATTTAAATAAAGATGATGTTTATTTGCACAGCGAAATCAAAGATTTACCGGCAGAAAAACAGGCAATATTTTTAACCGGATCACAAGGTGAACAGTTTGCAATGTTAACACGTTTATGCCGTGGACATGTTAAAGAAATGAAATTAATGCCAACAGATACTGTATTGTTCAGTTCGATTATTATTCCGGGACGAGAACAGGATGTTTCGTATTTGTACAACAAATTGGCACGTATGGGGATAAAAACACATACAATTTTTGATACAGATAATTTACATGCCAGTGGTCATGCGGGACGTCCAGAATTGGAACGTTTTTATGATATGGTTCATCCACAGGTATCTGTTCCAATGCATGGTGATTATATCAACGAAATGTTAAACGGTAAAATGGCAATGGAACGTGGTGGTGCAAAATACATGATGGTTGTTCATAATGGTGAAATGATTGCATTGGGTGATGGTGTCGAACCATATATTTGTGAAACAATCGAAACAGGTTTTGTTGTTATGGAAGGGGAAACTGAACGCAGTGCCAATGATCAGGTTTATAAAAACCGTAAAAAAATCGCAACAAATGGTGCCGTATTTGTAACATTGCCTGTTGATAAACGTGGTTTCTTAAAGGGCGTGCCAGAGGTATCCAGTGCAGGGATATTTGAAACAGATGATACCGGATTTATGAAACGTCAAATACAAATAGAAATAACACGTGCAATTGACGGGTTAACAAAATCTGAACGCAAAGAACGGGATAATTTAGTCCGTGCAGTTCAAACAGCCACAAATAGGGTTGTTCGAGCATCGTTGGGGCCAGATAAGAAACCACAATATAGTGTGCATTTTATTTCAAAATAAAAAATACCGGTTAATACCGGTGTTTTTTTTATGTAATTTAAAATGATTTAGATGTATAATTTGATACGATAAAACGGGGATAATAATGATTTACCATTTGATAGATACAAAAAAATATAATGTTATAGAACATGCAGATGGCGAAAATGTATGGGTTGATTTTAGAAATTATACCCCAAATAATACATCGGCTATTGTAAAAGATTTGATTAATTCAGATGATTTTTTGCGTGTGATTATTAAACAACATAACCCAAATAAAAATAAAATATTTCATGTATTTCGTTTATATCATGGAACGGAAACAATTTTTGTTACAGATGGTGCATTAAATATGTTCCCAAATTTAGATGAAAGATTATATTTTGCAATTCAAACCGCAAGGTGGTGTTTAGAAAATAAGCAAATGACGACATCTGACATAGTTTGGTTTTTAAATCATAGTGGGCATTTTAATTTAAAAAATAAAACATCAAATGAATCAGAATTATTGGTAATTGGATATAGACAAAACGGATTAACCAAATGTGGTTGTGGTCAATTGGATACAGCGTTATCATATGAAACACGTAAAATTAAAAAATGTAATGATATAGATAAAAATGCAAAAATTATTGTCGCAAATGATATAAACGAAGGTAACAGTATAATAAAAAGTTTTCTGTTAAATGGTTGGTTGGGAACGGGTTTTTTAATTGGGGCGGATGTTCATGTTATTATGAATTCACGTTCTAATTTAGAAATGAACAAAGAAACATTGGGTTTATTCGGGATAAAATAGTGTTATCTGGTTTGGCGATTGATTGTATTAATCAGATACTTGAAAATACAGGTTTAATACATTATCAAAATCGCAGATAAAAATACCTTGCAATTCGTTCTTTTTGGGGCAGAATAATGAACATGATAAAATTACCAGAATTATTGGCCCCAGCGGGAACGTTGGATGCATTTAAAACCGCCATTTTGTATGGTGCAGATGCTATTTATGCGGGATTGCCCGGATTTTCAATGCGGGCACGTGCAAAAATTACTGTAGATGAAGTAAAACAGGGAATTGATCTGGCACATGCGGCCGGAAAAAAAGTTTATTTGGCATTTAATTTGTTTGCACATGATCACGAATATGCAAATATGCCACGTGTTAGTGAAATTATAAATTATTTATCACCGGATGCATTAATTGTTGCCGATCCTGGGGTGATGATGTGGGTGCGTGAAAATCATCCCAATATGCCATTGCATGTTTCAACGCAGGCGAATATTTGTTCTGCATCATCTGTTAAATTTTGGCAAAATGCTGGTGCCGCTTTGTGTGTATTGGCACGTGAGGTTTCACATTCTGAATTTAAAACAATTCGTTCTGCATGTCCTGATGTTAAATTGGAAATATTTATACATGGGGCGATGTGTATGAGTTATTCTGGACGTTGTTTGTTATCTAATTTTATTACAGGACGCCCGGCAAATCGTGGGGCGTGTGCACAATTGTGTCGCTGGAAATATGATGTTGTATTACGTGAACATGAATCTGGTATAGAAATGCCAATTGAAGAAGATGAACGTGGTGCATATATTATGAATTCGCGTGATTTATGTTTAATGCCAAAATTAGCAGATATTATTTCATCGGGGGCCGATTCTTTGAAAATAGAGGGTAGAAATCGTAGTGAATATTATGTAGGCAGTGTTGTCCATGCATATCGTTCAGCGATGGATTCATATGCGTTAAATCCAGATAATTTTGATCCGACACCATTTATGGCCGATTTAGAAAAATTAGAAACACGTGGTTATACAACGGCGTTTTTTGACGGACCGTTGGGACCCGCATCACATAATTATGAATCTGCACGCAGTACATCTGATTTTCATGCCGCCGGTGTAATTACAGATGTAAAAGGTGATGAAATAATATTGGAATTACGAAATGAAATTTATTCCGGTGATGAAATAACATTTATTTTGCCGTATGGTGGAACATATAGTGTAAAATTACCGCAAATAATAAATGCCAAAAATAAAGAAATTTTGCCAAAATTATCAGCAGGTCAGCATAATAGCATAATTATACCACGTAATTGGTTATCAGACAATGTTGTGGATAAATTGGTTCCGTATGTTTTGGCTTATAAACACAAATAAAAAATCGTTTTCTACCGAAAATATTTGCAAACAGACAAATATAATTTATAATTCAATATGACACGATGGAATAATTGTTCATTTTTGCATTTTGAATCAGAATGCAATAACGAATAATTTTTCTTCGT
>JAZUKY010000082.1:0-3472 GCA_045643525.1 Candidatus Enterousia sp.
TGGCCTCCGACTTGGTCTGCCAAATCCAAACAATTTAATGACCAGTCGTGAATTAGCAACATTGGCCGAATATGTAATAACAAATCATCCAGATATTTATCCAATGTTTTCAACCAGACGTTTTGAATTTTCAGAACACAAAACAGATTGGTGTCATGAATGGGGCAGAACACATACAGTTAATTATAACAAATTATTATTCATTATGAATGGGGCCGATGGATTAAAAACTGGGCACACCGCGGATGGTGGTTATGGTATGGTCGCATCCAGTATCGTTGGCGGCAGACGTTTAATCGCAGTTGTAAACGGGTTCCGTGGCAATGGTCACGATGCGTTGGCGGCCGAGGTAAAAAAATTGTTAAACTATGGTTATGCCACAACAACCACACATACATTTTACCGTCCAGGGGATAAAATTGCCCAGATTCCATTATGGTATGGTCGCACAGATACCGTTACCGCAACTGTAAAAAAGACGTTTGCAGTTACATTACCACATGGCACAGGTTTACGTGACGTTCGTGTTTTGGCACGTTATGACGATCCGGTTCATGCCCCTGTTGCCATGGGTGAAAAAATCGGAGAAATAATTGCCGAACAAAATGGTGTTGTTATTACCCGTGCCCCATTGATTGCCGCGGAACGTGTATCAAAAACCAGATTTGTGGGACGGATAATCAAAAATTTAAAAATCATATTCGGGGAAAAGTAAATTACAATGGCACCACGCAAATCGGCACCTTCGTATACATTTCCACATCCAATGGAAAACGATTCATTGGTTGGACATGATGATGTGTTAAAAAATTTTATGACTGCATGGATGGGACGCGAAAAACATCCAATTCATCCAGTGTGGATGTTAACCGGTCCACATGGTATTGGCAAGGCAACATTGGCGTATAAAATTGCAAGAACGGTATATGGCAATGTTGGGGACTTTTTTATAATCGATACCGACCACAATATTGACAAAGACGGGAACCACAAAGATGCCCGCACAATATCTGTACACACGGTTCGGGCAATGATTGAAAAAATGCAAATGTCATCCATGTCTGGTGATTGGCGTGTAATATTAATTGATTCTGTGGATGAATTAACCCCCGCCGCATCAAATGCAATATTGAAATTATTAGAAGAACCACCTGCAAAAACATTATTTTTATTGGTGGTTCATCAATTATCAAACGTTTTACCAACCGTGCGTTCACGTGCACGTGTCGAAAAAATGCGTCCACTGTCAATTGAACAACTGCGAACATTATGCGTTAAATTTATGCCGGATTCGGACATAAATACAGAAACCCTGCATTTATCAAATGGATGTTTTGGACGTATCGCCACATTAAAACAAACCGGTGGTGACATCATTTACCAAGAATTAATTGATATTTTAAATTCACCACGCACAAATTCTGCTGACATAATGGCAATTGCAAAAAAAATTGCCCCAGACGTGGCTTTGCACGGAATATTATTGGATGCAATTGCAACGTTTGGTTTGGCAGACTTGTATCCAATGGCAACCCGTGCCATTGCTGATATAAAAAACATTAATCTAGAACCAGAAATCTGTATATTCAAAATAATATCAAATATAAAAAAATGTTTATCGACACCCACTGCCATTTAACAGATGTTGAAAATTTATCTGATGTAATTCAACGGGCAAAATCAGCCGATGTAAAAACACTGGTATGTGCCACCGCAAATCCAGAAGATATAAACGCCACATTAAAAATTGCCCAAAACAATAAAAATGTTTTTTGCACCATTGGCATACATCCAGAATACACAAATACAATCGCATCAGAATATTTAACAGAAACAGTATTATTAAATCCACGTGTTGTTGGTGTCGGTGAAATCGGTTTAGATTATCATTATAATCAAAACAATAAAGATGCCCAAATCAAATTATTTTATGATCAATTAAAAATTGCGAAATCATATAATTTACCTGTTGCAATACATACACGTGACGCGGAAACGGATACCGAACAAATATTATCTGAATTTGATATTTCTGGGGTTATGCACTGTTTTACAGGAACATGGAATTTTGCAAAAAAAATGTTAGATCGCGGTTTTTATTTTTCAGCCAGTGGAATATTAACATTTAAAAACGCAAATGATGTTCGTGAAACATTTGCGTTAATTCCAACAGATCGAATCGTTATTGAAACGGATAGCCCATATTGTGCTCCCATACCATACCGTGGTAAACAATGTGAACCATTTATGGTAACGGAAACCGCCCGTGTTTTGGCAACAATAAAAAATATCCCCTTGGATGAAATGGCCAATATTTTAGCAATAAATACGAAACGTTTATATCCAAAAATTGAATTATAAAAAAATCCCTAAAATGGGATTTTTTATTTTTGACGTTGGAAAAAAATACTATTTTTTGAATTCATACCGTTGAATTCTTTATTCATTTCGGATTGTTTTTCATTAACCATATCTACTAATAGATTCGAAAATTCAATCATCGCCACATCAAAAGACAGCCAATCTATCGCATAGGCATGTCCTTCTATTATTACCTTATCCGCAAAACGTGGAACCAACATACCATTAACATTTAAAAACGTTGTTTCCGCCCTAAGGACATCATATATCGCAGAAGATATATCTTGTCTATTTAATTTATCCTGTTTGGTATTAGCCACATCCATAATGATTTGTAAACACAACTTCATTAAATCATCGTATCCACAATCATTATATATCGCGAAACCAAACCATGAATAATCATATTGTGAAAACAATTCTGATAACGCCGAACACACCGCAGCATCCGACCATTTTATAGGTTCAAAATATCTAAAATCCTTTATGGAATTCACTTTTTCAATTTTTATATATTTTTTATACGACGATATACGAACCGGTACTTCGTGTGCTTTGGCTGTATTCATTAACATCATACCCGTCAACATCAAAACCGATGCCTTTTTATTATTTTTTATTAATCTGGGAATCTTAAAATTCTTTGAATTATTCATAAGTTATCACCACCAATTTATTTAATACACTTTTACATTTTTACCCACTACTAAAACTGGCACAGTTGGAACACGACGACAATTTTTAATATAATAATTTTCACCACGTTGACATATAAATTCGTATTCCACATTAAATAACGCACCAGAATTTTTACCAGACATATCATCTACGGCACATTTATATGTCCCGTTACATTTAATTTGTCCTACATTATTTGGTGTTTCACATTCTTCTGTTTTTGATATAATAATCACATTTTCTTTGTTACTACCAAATTTGTTTTCTGCCCCAGCCTTACATATATCATTTCTGATATTTTTAAATACTTTGTTCACAAATATCGAATCCGATAACAACGTACGTGTTTTTTCCGTATCAGAATCTGCTGGTTTTGTTTGACCACGTGCAACACCAACGGCCGCCAAAAACACAATCAATAATGCCTTCGTTT
>JAZUKY010000083.1:0-10381 GCA_045643525.1 Candidatus Enterousia sp.
AATCTAACATTTTTTCCAAATATACGATTGCCTGAACACTGGATTGCATTTTATTTTGTAAAATATTTGGCAATCCTGTAAAAACATCCATTTGATGACGTTTTGTTTCTAACTTGTTATTCATTATTATATTCATGGTTCGACCAAAATCATCCAAACGTTGTATTTTTTCCATAACCACTTGATTTGGGCTTTTTATTACGATTGATTCGATACGCGATTTTGCATTTACCAAACGTGTTGCAAACTGTCCGGAAAATCTGTGCCACAAATTATCCAAATCTTGAAATAACGATATTTTTGTTGGCACCACCATTTCGGCCGCACCTGTCGGCGTCGGCGCACGAACATCCGCTGCAAAATCAATTAACATCCAATCAGGTTCGTGTCCAACACCAGAAATCAAGGGGATTTCACTGGCCGCAGCAGCCCGTACAACAATTTCTTCTGAAAAAGGCAACAAATCCTCTAAGGCACCACCACCACGTGCAACAATAATAACATCAACATTTTTGGTCCTGTTAAAATATTCTATGCCGGCTGCAACCTCTGCGGCCGCTGTCGCCCCCTGAACAGTTGCCGGATACAACAAAACATGTACCGGGAATCGTTCACGCAAACGATTTTGAATATCTTGGAATGCCGCACCTGTTGGGCTGGTAACAACACCTATGCGTTTAGGCAATTTTGGTAAATGCTTTTTACGTGCCGTATCAAACAAACCCTCGCGTGCTAATTTTTGTTTACGCTCTTCCAACATTTTTAAAATTGCACCGACACCGGCCATTTCTATTTCATTAATAATAATTTGATAATTACTGCGTGCTGGATATGTTGTAAACCGGCCCGTAACAATGACTTCCATTCCTTCTTCTAATTTAAATGCTATCGGAGTTCCACGCCAAATAATAACCGATATAGCCGCCCCGGAATCTTTGATTGTCATATACATATGTCCTGATGACGCCCTGGTTATTTGTGATAATTCCCCACGTATTTTAATGCGTGGAAATGCATTTTCTACAACCCCCTTTAACAGGGCCGATGCATCTGAAACACTAAAAATTGTATCCGTTTTTATAAAAGGTTCTGAATATTGCATATTTTTTACCTTTCGTTTAAATCTTTAACAATATCATCAACAAATTCTTTCTTTTTTGGGGTTCGCATTTGTTCTACGGTTCGATTTATTGGTGTTCCCAAATAATACGGAATATCCATTTGTTTAAAATTATCATTGTTGTCCAATGTAAAAAACTGATCACAGGTAACATCAAATACCCGTCCAGTTAATTTTTCACGTAAAAAAACGACCGGTGCATTTTCCCACGCCCCCAATCTGATTGCCGACGGAATCCACACATCACCACCACCATACAATTTATATATACAAATCATGGACAGGGCACAAAAACCCTTTGGATATGCATTAAAGCCCACAAATTGCATATTTCCCATATATTTATCCCTAAAAAGATAATCTTGATAATTTTTACGCAAAACCAAAACAATATCACGCAAAGCATACCGGCGTTCAAACAACACGTCATCTGTTCTGGTATCAATTTCTTTAGCCAGTTCCAACACCCGCCTAGTAGCCGCATTATAAAATTGTGTATATTTATCTTTAAACATGCCCATCATTATATCACAGACAAAAAAACACCGCAATTTTATAATAAACAACTATTTGACTGTATCATTATCCAAAACATTATAATTCTGTTAGTGGCCAACGCGGGCGGGGTGCCACAGGTGTGTCCACGACACGCCCTTTAATAAAATTCTCAATTCCAGCCCATGCAATCATCGCACCATTATCCGTACATAAATTCAGAGGGGGGGCTGCAAAAAACATTTTATGATTTATCGCCATTTTTTCCATTGCCGCACGTATAGCACTATTTTTAGCCACTCCACCAGCCACAACCAGGGATTGAGGTTTCGACTGTAGTACACGTACATCACGCATAGCATTTTCCAATCTATTAATTATACACTCCACTACCGCCGCCTGAAATGAGGCACAAAAGTCATTTATAAAGGAATCACTATATGGCCGTGCAACCTTATTCAAAAAAGCACGCGCTGCTGTCTTAATTCCGCTAAATGAAAAATCACATCCGGGCTTATCACACAAAGGGCGCGGAAATGCAAACAGGTTCGGATTGCCGCAACGCGCACATTGGTCTACAATCGGTCCACCTGGGTATTCTAACCCCAACATTTTGGCAACTTTATCAAATGCCTCGCCGGCACTATCATCCAAAGTTTGTCCCATTAATTCATATTGTCCGACGCCACGAACCAATAATATCTGACAATGTCCCCCAGACGCCAACATCAATAAATACGGGAACGTAACTTCCGCACCATCTGTTCCCGATGCGGTTGCGGCATGTAATCGCGGAACCAGAGCATGTGCTTCTAAATGATTGACTGCAACTAACGGTTTGTTCAAAGATTGCGCCATTCCAACCGCCGCCATCCAACCAACCAATACACCACCTATTAATCCAGGACCAGCGGTTGCTGCAAAAACATCTATATCTTTTATAGTCAATCCAGCCGACAGGAAAGCCTGTTTCACAACGGTATCTATTGCCAAAATATGCGCACGAGCGGCCAATTCTGGAACAACACCACCATATTTTTGGTGTTCAGGGATTTGTGAATAAACAATATGTGACAAAATATTATGATTAGAATCGACAATCGCTGCTGCGGTTTCATCACACGAAGATTCAATTCCTAAACATAAAACAGGACGTTCTGTTTTTAAATTCGTATGACTAGCCCGCAAATTTCCCATATCCATTTGAATAAGTTTTTCTGAATTTATCATTTTATCTCCATCAAAATTACACCTAAGTTTTTTCTGTCTTTACAACGTGTTGCGGTATATTCATCAAACTTTACATCAACCACATGTTTTTTTTCTGATGACGCATGCCGCAATATACCGTTCGGTAACAATATCCCCATATGAACCACGGCCAAATCCGTCCCCAGTATTTCATTTTTTTTAGAATTATCTGCAACAAATAACACAACCGTTGGCTTGATTGTATTAATTCCTTTTAAATTTTTATACGAAATGTATTCAACATCAACCCAAATTGGTTCAAAATCAGAATCAATACCATGTACACGTTTTAACCAACCAGATTTATCTATTCGTACACGATAACTATCGGTTTTTCCGTATAAATTATTGACATTCTTTACAACGTCCGTATTCGTCATCAACCAATCTGTTTCAATAAAATGTTTTCTGTGCAAAAAATCGATTTTACCATCCAAATATCGGATTTTATTTAGTTTTTCTACATTACCGTTGGCCAAAACCGTCTCAACAAACGTCGTGCAATCAAATGCATCAAAACGGATTAAAGGGTCTGCATCATATCCAAAACCTTCACCCAACGGATCCGAAATATAATTTGCCCCAACGTATTCTGCCCCTATATTGGATGTATGATTATTACTACACGCACAACAAATCAATACAAATATCGGCAAAATTTTTTTCATATTCAAAAACTACAAATTTTCTTTTAATTGTATTCCCGTATAACACAATGACGCTGCATCACGAACAGTTAATTCCCCAGAATCTGGAATTTCAGCAATTTTATCAACACATTTAACCAGAATTTCTGTATTATCCTCGTTCGCAACCAAGATTTTTATCGTAGCCATTCGCTGTTCTATAGATGCAGCACGCCAATGGCGTAAATTACCACTTTCCAAATTATTTGATTTTAGGGCCAAAAAGAACACCACCATAACTAATACCAACACGGCGGCCCCAACAAATATTTTAAAATATTTTTTTATAAAATTCATATTTCTCTCCTTAAGATATTTATACGCTTATTCGCATTGAACCAACCATAAATCATAATCAGCATTCTGTAATGGATTATCCCCAGGTTCATTACGATTCATCCAACCACCAAATATCTGTCCGTTTGAAACAGTTGAAATTTCTATAAACGCATGAAAATTTTCAGCCTGAAACGGGTCTGTTTGTTTACAAGTTTGAACTGTTATTAACAATTTTTCAAATTCAGCAGGGCGACCAACTGGAATTTTTACTGTTTGCGTTTTTCCCGCTGCCTTGTTCATAATACGAACAACCGCAGTATCTTTTTCAATATACGCATTTGCAGAATGCATAACAACAAATACGCCAAATACAAATAATAAAAAAGCAACTTTCTTTAACATACCTAATATATTAGTGCACAAAACATAAAAGTCAAATTTTAAAAATTTGATTTCAAAATTATTTTAAAAATTATTAAACCCGCCATAGGCGGGTTTAATAGATAAAAGCTTTCGTATTTGTATATTATTTTTTGCCTTTTTCAGCAGATGTTGCAGCCAAATCTTCAACGATACGTGCTTTTTTACCAGACAATCCACGTAAAAAGAACAATTTTGCACGACGTACACGACCGATACGAACTTTTTCTATTTTTTCAATTGCAGGACTGTACAACGGGAATTTACGCTCCACACCAACACCATAAGATTCACGACGAACAGTAAACGAAGCATTATTACCATTACCACCATCACGTGCAATAACAAACCCCTCGAACAATTGAATACGGAATTTATCACCATCTTTGATTTTTACATGGACTTTTACCGTATCACCAGCCTTAAATGATGGGATTTCTTTGTTGGCATTCAATTTTTCAATCTGTTTTGCTTCAATCTTTTTAATAATATTCATTTTTTATTTTCCTTTATTAAATCCGGACGACGTTCCTTTGTTATATCATCCGATTGTTGTTTCCGCCACCGTTCGATATTGCCGTGGTGGCCAGACAGCAGGACTTCTGGGACATTATGTCCACGCCATACTGACGGACGGGTGTATAACGGCCATTCTAACCCCCCGATTTCAAAACTTTCATTTTCGGTAGATTCCACACCACCATGTAATACATTATCCATCACACGAACGCAACTGTCAACAAAAACTTGTGCTGCAATTTCACCGCCCGACAGTATATAATCACCGATAGATAATTCCTGTATATTATACTCATCAATAACCCTTTGGTCAATACCTTCGTATCGACCGCACAACAGAGTATATGTTTCATTTGCATTTTCAACAAAATTGCGAACCATTTTTTGATTCAACCTTGGGCCACGCGGCGAAAAATATATTATTTTTCCGGGTTTATCTATAGAATCCAATGCGTTACCCAATACATCAGCCCGCATAACCATTCCAGATCCGCCACCAAATTGAACATCATCAACGCTGCCATAATTATTTATGGAAAAATCACGAATATTTATTACATTAAAGGACCAAATACCATTATTTAATGCACGTCCAACAACCCCGGCACCAAGCGTCCCCGGAAACAATTCTGGAAAAATGGTCAAAATATTAAAATGCATATTTTTCTATCTTGATTTATTGTTTTTATTATAACACGCCTGACAAATACATGCCATGGATAAAAAATCCACACAAATTGATTCTTTTGAAACAACAAATTTATAATCAAAATGCTTTTCAGCAATCATACATTCTTTGTCGCTTTTTGTTATATATTTAACGGGGTGTGATTTTAAATTTTTACCATAAACGCCCCCCCCCAACAATGTATTTTCAACATATTCTACAACAGGGCAATTATTATCAAAATGCCCACAATCCGTTAATATATAATGCCCCGTACTTTTACTAAAAAATTTAACTACTGTCATTTATTTAACCCTTATAACTCTACTACTCACATCAACATCTGCCCCTATAAACGGCACCATTTCTCCGGTATCTAATTCCAATATATCACCCGCACCAAAATTTTGGAAACAATCTACACGTCCAATCATATCTCCATCACGAACAACATCGAAACCTATTAAATCACACTGATAATATTCACCATTTTGTAATTGGGGCAGGGAACTGCGTTCTGTAAACAATTCTGTTCCACGTATATTTTCTGCCATATTTCGATTATCAATACCAACAATATGTCCAACAATTATATCAGACGTCGGATTCAAACGACGTATAAATTTAAAATCTTTGGATAAAAATTTGTCTGAATAAACGATTAAATTACGAAAATCGTCGGGGGTTGCGGTATATGTTTGCACCCTAACATCACCATTTATTCCCTGTGGTGCAACAATTTTACCGATTAAAACCTTTGTACTATCATTTGACATCTTGTTTGATTTTTTTCGCAATTTTTTGCAAACAATCATAAACCTTGTATCTGTTGCAAATCGAAGTTTTCTTATCCCCCATCGGACATTTATCATCACCAACCCCATAACTTGGCAAATATTCATTATTACATTTATAATGAGAAGAATCCTTGTACATACAATACCCATTATCAAAAGGGCAATCTGTAATTCTTTCCACAACAGGTTTATCAAATATTTCTAACATACCACTTTTCCCATACAAAACCCGGTATAAAAAACCGGGTTAATAAAAAAAACAACAAACAAACCGTTTTTTATTCAGAAACGGCTTCTGTTTCAGCGGCCGCTTTTGCAGCCTCGGCTGCCTTGGCCAACTTTTCAGCTTTGTCTTTAATTTTCATTTGTGTCTTTTCAGATTGTAAATGCTTTTTTGTTTGAACAGGAACCGGCTTTGCTGCAACCAAACCAGCCTTAACAAAAAATTTATAAACACGATCAGATGGTTTTGCACCATTGGCCAACCAGGCTTTTACGCGCTCAATATTCAAAACAACACGCTTTTCACTGTCACGTGGTTGCATTGGATCATATTTACCAACCGTTTCCAAAACATTTCCAGAATTACGAGCATTACGTGAATCTGTGACAATCACATGATAGTACGGACGTTTTTTTGCACCGAAACGTGATAATCTAATAACTGTTGCCATATTTTAACTCCTTATATTTTAACTGTTTACCCCAAAAAGAAAACCAACACCAAGGATAAAAACTTATCGGATGGTGTACCATGCGTTACCACGCACTGGCCAATCTATAATGGCAATCTTTGGGATTTGCAGACGGATTATGTAATAAAATTTATAAAAAGTCAAATATTTATTGTTTTTATCCTTGATATTTTTTCTGTCACGATATAGAATCATTTTCGATTTGCGGGCGTAGTATAATGGCAGCACGTCAGCTTCCCAAGCTGAAGACGAGGGTTCGATTCCCTTCGCCCGCACCAATTTTTTAGAAAAATGATTTATATTATCGAATTTTGTGTTATAAGATAAATAATCATTGAAAGCATGTTCGTTATAAGAATAATTATTCAGCAACACAACCATAAAAATAGTCTGGAATGACAACGATGCTCTACTGGACAAACAGGCTGACACAGCCACAACCCCAAATTTCTTCGGTTTCAGTACAAATTACAAGCAGTTATCTAAATGATCATTTTATAAAAAAAAACACCATTCGGTGTTTTTTTTATTTTGTTAATTGCTCTTTAAAATTTTGTAGCCATATCTTTTTCTTTTCAATATCAGGGGCCGCCAATCCCGTCTGTTCAATTCGGTGAAATAATTTTGTTACCAATTTCAATATATCATTTCGCCCCTTGGTCTTGGCCAATTGCATTATAAAATCACACAATTGTTTTAATTCATCTGTCGCAACATCTGCATGTCTATCATGACGATTTTTTTCATTGTGACTACGTAACTGATATGCACGATGATCATTTCCCATGTTTTTTCCCCTGTGGTTTAGTGAAATTTTATTTTCCATTAACAGGGATTTGTAATACCTGTTTTGGGAAAATCAAATTTGGATTTGTAATATTATTACGTTTGGCAATTATACTAAACAATACACCACGGCGCAAAAAATTTCGTGCAATTATCCATAAACAATCACCGCGGCGAACAGTGTAATAAGTATCGTCATCACCAGTCATTTCGGGCATTGTAAATTTATGTTCAACCTGAGCGACTGTTTTACCGTCCCCATCATGCAGACGCACAACCAATGTATATTCACGTCCTGTTTCCAATTGTCCAACATCGGCCCCCAATCCAAAATGATGATGATCAGAAACACGGGCAACCCCCATATATTTGTCATTTAATGTCAACGACACACGTAAACGTGGCAATGCATCACCGGTAACAACTATACGCCCGGAATCCAGATAATCAATTTTAGAGACGGATAAATCACCATCCGCCAACATTTTTGGTGATTGCAACAAAGTACTGCCATCACGAGTCATCAACAATGAAACCGAATTTTCATACCCCTTTGGAGAAACATATAAAAATACATTTTCTTGGGATTTAATACCAGAATCCGCACCAATCAATGACAATGTATAATTACCCGGCGCAAACGCATTAACGGGTGCATAAACAAATTCACCATTACCATCTGTACGTTCTGTGGCGGCAATTTTACCATTTACAATAATGGAAATGTTTTGATTGGCAACCCAACGCCCCGCAACAACAACTGTTCCATTTGGTTCAATACGAACAATATCAAATGACGGAATAACATTTTCCGCTTCAACCTCCGATGTTTCAACCGTTTGAACAACAGGTTCTGGAATTGTTGGTGCAACAACTTCAGTAACTGTGGTATCTGACGAATGAATAAATGCAACCCAAATTGCAATAAAAACAACAACCAATGCACACATAATTGGGAACCAATAGGCCGCTAAGCCACGACGACGTTCAGGGCCATAAACAACAACCGCTGGGCTGATTGTATCTTTTTTTGAATCTGCACTTGCAATAATAACAGGTTCTGGTACATTTTTATGGTTTAATAATTTATTCAACTTTTTCAAAAAACGTCCCGTAAAATCACGACGTTTTTCCATCCAATCGTTCTGTTGGGCGATTGCATCTTCGATTATTTCGTTTGTTGAACGTTTTGTCTTGCCCATAGAATTTTTCTTAACCATACCATTGTCTCCTTTTGGATTATTTATTATTTTAGACAAATTATTGCAAATTTATTTTCTTTGTCAACTTATTTATGATATAATTTTGCATATAAATTATAAAAGAGGACAAAATACAATGAAACGAATAGGGATCATGACAACTGGTGGTGATTGTTCCGGTTTGAACACCGCAATTCAACGCATAGTACGTGGTGCAAGTTTACGCAATTGGCATGTAATTGGTATCAAGGATGGAACGGACGGTTTATTAACCAATCCATATGATATAATTGATTTTACAACCGATACTTTGCCAATTGAACAATCCCATTTATCTGGCAGTATTTTACAAAATGGATGCCCTGGGGCGGTGAATTTTGCAATTGCAGCCCATAATGGCACATTGGATGGGTTCAAAAAACAAATACGTCATTCATTACAAGAATTAAAATTGGATGCATTGATATTAATTGGTGGTAATGGCAGTTTGTCATTGGCGTGGAACAACCGTGATATTTATGCAGATTTACAATTGATATGTATTCCAAAAACAATTGATTTAGATGTTCCACAAACAGATTCTACCATTGGTTTCGATACCGCTGTTCAACAGTTAACATCATTTTGTGACCAATTGTTATTAACCGCACGCAGTCATCATCGTTGGTTTGTTGTCCAAGCCATGGGACGTGATTGTGGTGAATTGGCCCTGAGTGCTGGTGTCTCCATTGGGGCTGAGGCCATATTAATCCCAGAAATAAAATTTGATTTAGATTCTTTGATTTCACACATTCGTAATGCAAAAACAGATTACGGTATTATCATGGTATCAGAAGGTGTTTCATTACGTGGCCACTCTGGTCAACCCGCTGATATTATTTCACGTCGTTTAAACACCGAAGGGATTGCAAATCGGACCGCATTTCCAGAACATATTCAGCGTGCCGGTGACACAACCGCCCGTGACAGAATTATTGCCACCCAGATGGCAGAATGTGCATTAGATGCCATTGACAACAATGAAACATATGTAATGACCGCAATGAAAAACGGCTATTGCACGACAGTTAGTTTGGCGGATTTTTTTGATTCTGGGAAATATGTCCAAGATTCTAAAATCAAAGGTTTACAAACGTCAAATTCATATGTATCACCCAATAACCCTTTGTTGGAAACTGCATATAATATGGGAATATACATCGGCGAAACAGATTAATCTAAATGTAAAAACGCCCCAAAATGGGGCGTTTTATATTATATTAAACTATGCCCCGTCATTTCTGTTGGTTGGGACAAATTCAACAGTTGCAAAATTGTTGGTGCAATATCCGCCAATCCACCGTTATGAACATTATATTCACAATTAGAAACAACAATAACATTTACAGGATTTGTTGTATGTGCTGTCCACGGTGAATTATTTTCATCATCCCACATTTTTTCCGCATTACCGTGATCTGCAGT
>JAZUKY010000084.1:0-11057 GCA_045643525.1 Candidatus Enterousia sp.
GCGGCACGTTCCGATGCAACCTGTTCTTTGGCCCAACCAAAACGATCCATTTTATGTTGTTTAATAAAACCTGGGGCGTATTTTTTTACCATATTTGGCGTCATAAAACGACGCATATTTTCACGCCACCACATTCCACCACGATTTAACCTGCGTGCAATGGCGGCGACGCCAATCATCGGTAAAAAAATCCATGGGCGAACAGATCTGCGAAAACAATATTTTGCAAATTCAATATTCGAATCAAATGCCGACAACGTTCCATCAAAATCAAATACCACAACATCACGTTTCTGTAACATCAAATACCCTTTTGTTAATAAATACGTGGCGATTATAACAAATATTTTATTATCTGCAATTTTTATATTTGAATATATTCAGCACATAAAAAAACGGGGTTACCCCCGTTTTTTATTTTTGATGTTTACGGTTAAACAATTTTTTCAATCGCATCTGCAAACCATCCATCATAAAGAACAATGCCGGTGTTAATGCAAATGTCCATATCAAGGATGCCGCCATACCACCAATCATAACCGCTGCCATTGCAGTTTTCATACCATCGGTACTCCATAACTGTGGTAACATACCCGTAATAATAGCAATCGATGTCATTAACACCATATTCTTTTTATCGGTCAATTCTGCCCACAATGCAATACGTGCCCCCGCACCATTGGAAATACGTTTGACCGTTGGTTCCAAAACCAAAATATTATTATTAACAACCAAACCAACCAACATAACAAACGCCAACATACCACCAACATTCATTGATGCACCGGATAAAAACAACATGATAAATACACCGGCAAAACTGGTCAAAATAGATGTTGCAATTGTGATTGGATGAATACCAGAATTCAATATCGCCGCCAACAACATAATTGTTAATATTGTTGCCAACAAAAACGCACGTCCTATTTCACCGGTTGTTTCAGATTGTGTTTCAGACATCCCGGCAAATGTGGCCGTATATCCATTTTCCCAATCAATCGCGTCAAGACCCGCTTGAATCTTCTGTTGTACAGGTCCCATAGTTGATTTACCTATATTAATATCAATTTCTGTAACCCGACCTTTGTCCAAACGGCTGATATTACGTGTTGCAGGCGTTTTAACAATTTGTCCCAATTGTGACAAAGCCACCATTCCACGTTGTGAATTTACATACACATTATCAAACATTTCTGCTGTTTTAAATGGTTTTGCAAATTCCAAAACAATCGGATATTCATCACCGTTTTCTTTGTATTTGTAGTTATCATTTCCATACAACGCCGCACGTAATGTTGTACCTGCATATGCATTTGATACACCCCACGCACTCATTTTATCCTGATCTGGGATAAATTGAATTTCATTATTTGGATCTGGCAATGCAAATACCGCGGTTTGAACCTCTGGAATGGAATTTATCATATCCATTACTTGATACGCATACGCTTCACGTTTTGCATCATCTTCGCCATAAACATTTAACACCATATCAGATGAAACAGATGATGACATACCAGCCCCAGTTTTTATTTGTACATCCAAATCTGGAATCTGGGCCAACCGTGTCAAAAGTTGCCGTGCCAGTTCTTTATCGGATATACTGCGTGGATTACCTAGCTGGGCCAATTGCAATTTAACCTTAATATTATGCAAACCACGTTCACCAATTTTAATTGTTGTTGCAACAACATCTGGAAATTCTGCCATTGCATTTTCAATTTGCATTGCAATTTGTTCTGATTTTTCATACGTTGCCCCCATTGGTGCACGTGCGGT
Source organism: Candidatus Enterousia sp. (assembly GCA_045643525.1). Classification (GTDB taxonomy): domain Bacteria; phylum Pseudomonadota; class Alphaproteobacteria; order Rs-D84; family Rs-D84; genus Enterousia. The sequence goes on from JAZUKY010000084.1 coordinate 1,780, forward strand.
AATTGTTATTTCATTTGTATCCGTTGCCGGTGAAAATTCATTTCCAACAAATCCCATCAATTGGGCCGATGCAACCAATATAACAAATGCCCCCAATACAACACGTCCCGGATGACGATATTGATAATCAAACCATCTGCGCAACGGTGTTTTTTGTGTTGGAACATCTGCATCATCGGCAACAGGCGAACGCACAACAGCCGGTGCGGTTAAACGTAAAAACTTTGCAATCATCATTGGTGCCAATGTGAACGAAAACATCAGTGATAAAATTGTTAAATACACAACTGTCATACCAAATTGAATCATAAATTGACCAGCAATTCCGCCCATAAATGCCAATGGTAAAAACACAACGATATTTGTTCCAACACCCGCCAAAATTGGGACAGCAACTTTTTTTGTTCCTTCAATCGCGGAAATTTGCGGATTGTTACCATGTTGCATTTCCTGTAATGCTGATTCAATCAAAATAATCGCATTTGATACCAATGTCCCCAACGCTGACGAATAGGCCAACAGTGTCATAGAATTAATTGTAAAACCTGCATTGCTCATAAAGAAAAATCCCGCCAACAATGATGCCGGAATAACCGCACCCGCAATAATCGTTGACCGCCAATTACGTGTAAAGACCAATAAAACGATAATCGTAAATATAATTCCCAAAACGATTCCCCAAATTGTCCCATAGGTATCATCTAATACAGATATTGATGAATCAGATACAATTTGCATTTGCCCATTTTGAAAACGTGTTTGCATATCGGCCTGTAATTGAGGCAGCCGTTTTTGCAATTCTTTGGAAATCTTAATTGAATTTCCATCTGATGATTTTACCACAGACACAATAACAACATCATCACCATTATAACGTGCACCGGTTGAAATATCACGTGCAGAATCAACAACCGTTGCAACATCTGACACACGGAATTTCTGTCCCTCCATCGTGGTTATTTGCAAATTTTCAATTTCTGCGACATTACGAAATTCACCGATAAAACGAACATTTGAAGATTGATTGCCAGATTCAATTTTTCCACCAGGCACATTCAAATTTTTATTTCCCAGTGCAGACACAATATCAACAATGGTAACACCGCGTGACGCCATTTGATCTGGGTCCATTTGAATACGAACGGCCCGTTCACGTCCACCGAACACAGAAACACTGGCAACACCATTAATCGCGGTAATTTTATTTGATAATATATCATCAACATATTTTTCCAAATCACGTGCATCCCCACCACGCAAAACAATATCCGCGACCGATTCCTGTAACGGATTTAATTTTTCAACAACCGGTTTTTTTAATGCAGATGGAAATTCTTCGGCCAATGCATCGATTTTTGTTTTAACTTCGGACGCCTTGTCATTAACATTTACCCCCAAATTAAATTCTACCATTACATACCCACCGTTTTCATATGCCTGGGATGTAATTTTTTTAACAGACGCCACCTGTGACACGGCATCTTCGGCCTTTTTTATAACCTGTGATTCTATTTCTGCAGGTTCCGCCCCTGGATACACAAACGTCGCCGTAACCATTGGAAAATCAACCGATGGTGTACGTTCAATATTCATTTTCGGAAATGAAACCAGCCCCAAAACAACCCAAAACATAACAAACATCAACGTGGTAATTGGGCGTGTTACAAAAAATTTTAACATAGTACTATTCTCCTGCAATTATTTTTTTATTTGAATTTTCTGTCCATCCAAAACACGTGACAAAATCAACATATCCCCATCATGCAAACCACGTGTTATTACAGATGTATCCGCATCGGAATGTGCAACAACAACTTCACGGATACGGGCAACACCATTATCAAAAACATATACAGAATTTGCATTGACTATATATGATGGAACAAAATATCCTGTTGTTTTATATTCAACATAGTTCAATCCATCTGATACACCACGTGTACGAACATCGTACATACCAGTTTCCAAATTCAATTTATTTGACACATATTCAATTTTACCCATACCAACACGTTGGCCTGGTTTTAACATTGTTATCAAACCATTTGCAGCAATTGCACGATTACGTTTTACCGTTAATGGTATACGCAATACATCTGTTGTTTTTTTTACATGCATAACATCAACCGGTATACCCGCATCTGCAGAAAAACGTGCAGGGTTAAAAACCTGCAAACGACGTTCATTACCTATTTCAACAAATCGATATGCAATCCACCCACACATCAACAGTGCAATTATTACATAAAATATTTTTTTATTGCGTGGCTGTTGCATCCACGTACGCAAATTATTTTTCATATTATTCACCTAATTTTTTTACCATTTGTTCAGACATTAAAATGTTGTATTTCGCATTTAATAACGCCATATCTAATTGATAAAGACCTGCTGATACCTCGGCCAATTCAACTGCAGATGTTTGCCCCGCTTCAAAACGTTGAACACTGAATTTGTACGCTTTGGCGGCCAAATCACGTGCATTTTGCAAATTTGATAAATTTTCCCGTAAATGATTATATTTCTTTATCGCGTTATCATATTCTTCGGTTTTTAACTTTTTTGATTTATCCAAATCTTGACGTGCAGACGCCGCATCCATAGCGGCAACCGTCGCATTTGCCCGATGCAGTCCCCCTGTAAATATTGGCATTTGTAATGCCAAACCAACGGACGCAGATTGACCACCTTTTTTTTCAAACATATTATCGTATTCAGTTCCCATGGCAATGTAATTATACGATCCGGTTGCTGCCAATGTTGGCAAATATTCAGCATGTGCCGATTTAGATTTAGATTCATACATACGTACCTGCTGATCCAATATATCCCATTCAGGATTAGACTTTAATGTCGTTATATCAATTTTTTTAAAATTCGTAGGGAATTCATCAGTTAATGTAATCTTTTCATCAACATCTATTCCAGCCAAAATTTTTAGCATCCTGTGTGCAGTATCACGATTAAATTCAGCATCAGACAAATTTATTTCTTTTGCCGCAATATCTGATTCGATTTTAACCAAATTACTGCGACTGGCACGTCCAGCAGCCCCCAATTTACGACGTGCATTACGTGCAGCATCCAAATCAGATTTTGCCAGTGCAACAATTTGATCAGTCATTTTGGCCGTCCAATACATATTTATCGCACTATAACGAACCTCTCGTTGGGTTAAATCACGACTGGATTTTGAAATTTTAACAGCACTGCGCACACTGTCAACCGCATGTCCGATTTTTCCAAATGTATAAATTGGTTGTGTTGCAGATAAGCCGGCCATAAAAATATTATCTGGGATTGATATCACGGTATCATTGTGTAATACACTTTGAATAATTCCACCCAATTCTGGTGGCAATTCAGTTGATTTTGTTGGGTTTTCAACATTAATCATATTCATATACGTTGCAGTTGCATTTATATTTATCCAACGATTGGCATTAACCGCATCCAATTGTGCTTGGGCTTTTTTTACATTTGCATCAGCTTTTTTTAAATCTTGGGATTGATCCATAATTTTATTTACCGCCATATCCAACGACAAATTCATCGCAATGGCATTTGTATTCACACACAAAACCACCCCAAGCGCACACGCCGCCGTGCCAATTTTCGACATATACATCACTTACTCCATCTTTGTTAAAATTTGATTTATAGTTTTCAAAGATTCAACCATTTTATATTCGTCATCTGCGGACAAATCTTTGAACATATTACCAATTTCATCCATAAAATATTCCATTGCCTGACGTGCCAATTCTGCCCCACGTTCGGTCACCTGATACCACGTGTTACGACGATCTGTTTCATCAACCGCACGCAAAATCAATCCACCATGTTCCAATTTACGAAATGTGGCACACAGATTCGGTGTTGGCACTCCTTCACGCAAAGCAATATCTTTTAGTTTGGCCCGCCCATTTATATGCAAACGCATCAAAACACTCATTTGTTGACGTGGCATTCCAGTATTACGCCGTGGTGAACGCTGCAACCGGCACGCCAAGCGTTCCAATATCATTATATTCGATTCCATTAATTGAACTAAATCTTTCCGAGACATAGTATTATTCCACCAAATAAATCATTAAACTTTTTAATAATTATATGTTTTAATATTTAATTTTCAAGTTTAATTTTTTTATTATTGCAAAATAAATATCGAACATATATAATTGACCTGTTATTGGGGTGTCGTCTAATGGTAGGACAAGAGATTTTGGTTCTCTTTATCATGGTTCGAATCCGTGCGCCCCAACCACAGTTTCAAAACTTGCCCATCGGGGCAAGTTTTCTTTTGTTTTATAATACTTTCACCGAGTTCGAAAGTTTGGTTTTGGAAAATTGTAAATTTCTAGTATTTTCGAGCTTTTGTGGTATAATATGCTAAATGGGCAGGGAGAAAAGTAATGTTTCGTTTTATTAAATCGTTATTTGTTAAACCAAAGAAACGCAAAAATGGTGTTTCTGTGAAAGATTTTTACAATGAATCTGCAGAAAAAGAATTCACACGAACGACAAAAAATGCGGCGCATATGTTGGAATTTCAAACTACAGAGTTTTTTTATAAAAAATATCTTAAAAAAGGCATGAAGATTTTGGATGCCGGTGGTGGACCTGGGCGATATACAGTCGATTTGGCGAAACAAGGATATCATATGACTTTGTTAGACATTTCGGATAAAGAATTAGAAATCGCCAAACGAAAAATTAAACAACATTGTGTTGGTAATTCTGTCGATTCTGTAGATTTGGGTTCCATTACAGATTTGCCATATAAAGACAATTCGTTTGATATGGTTTTATGCATTGGCGGACCATTATCACATTTGCGTACAGAAGATGAACGCAAAAAAGCAATCAGAGAATTGGTTCGCGTTGCTAAACCTGGGGCAACCATATTTGTATCTGTGATGGCACGACCAGCGGTATTGAATTTATGTGTCAAAGATTTTAAAAAATATTTAAAATCATATGGATATAAAAGCGAAAAAGATTTTTGGAACGAAACAAACATACTGACACAGACAGGTGATGATAATTGGTTTGTGGGTTGTTCCTATGCGCATTTTTATTGGCCAAGTGAGCTGAAAGATTTGGTATTAAAAACCGCTAAAAACACAAAATTGTTGCATCAGGTTGCTCTTGAATGGCCTAACCAAAATACACATAAAGAGTTTAATGAAATCGCAAAAAATAAAACACAGTATAAGAAATGGTTAGATTTACATTTTTCAATTTGCGACCATCCAGATATGCTGTCTTTAAGTGCACATATAATGATTGTTATTCAAAAGAAAAAATAAGGTTATCAATGTAAATCATGTAATCTTAGTTTCTCTTTTCCCTCATCAATTTCGTGCCCGATTTGTATCAATTCGGCTCGCGAATTGCACAGACAGCACAACCAAAAATTTGGTTGCCTGTATGGCGGTTTAATTTTTGCGTTACGGGCCAAGGTTCGTAATCTGCGACAAGCATTGTCGCACGGTTCGACAACAAGTAGATTTTGGCAGTGCAAACGCACCAAAATCGTTACGGTTGCCGCACAGGCATTTATGCCAAGCGAATTGAGTGCGCCCCAACCAAAATTAAAAAAATGCCCGTCGGGGCATTTTGTTGTTTAATGCCTCCTTTTGGGAACGTTATTACATTTATCACATATATCACGATCCAAATTAGGTATATTATGATGATTGTTTTTTGGAAACTTTTTTATACCATTTTCAAAATCCGTTTTCTTGTCCAAAGATACATCTATCCCCGTAACCCTTTTTAAATTCCATTTGATGATATCAAAACGTTTTTCAGTTGCCCATTCATTATCACCCGGTTTAATACAACATGCATATTCATGCATTGCACCATAAAACAACACATTTTGTACTTTTTCCGAATTTATTGTTATCGAATATTTTTTATTTGGAATTTTATTATAAAAATTTATAACCCTTTTTGTAAAATCCCATGGCATGGAAGAACCTGGGCAAAATGCAATAAAATCATGATACACATTATCAAATTTTGCCAATTCAAAATCAATTACCACCAATTTTTCGGTATTTTCATCGTACATTATATTATTAATCCTTAAATCTCCATGGGTCATAACCATAACCTCATCAGATATATCACATTTTAAAATATACTGTTCGGCGATCTTTAATCTGTTACATATACATTCGGGCAACTTACCATCAAATTTTGAAATAATACCATCGGCATTATTTAATACCTTAAAATAATTAACAAACATATTTTTAATTGAGTCCTTGGGTGAATTACATTCATAACTGGAATGCATAGCATTTAAAAATACCGCCATTTGTTTCGCAATATTATTTTTAACACTTTCCGGCAAACTATAATACATATCACCGTCATCAAATACCCGACCTGGAAGCACTGTTTCTTTGATTATCTGTTTATCACCAATTTTTTCAATTCCCAACAATTCGGGTAATAAAACCCCAGTATCTGTATTATACTTTTTGATACAATTAATTATTTCATACCCTCTTTTTTGACGAACAATCCAGTCAGAATTATTCTTTATATCAGTATTTTCTTTTATAACAACCCCAGGTTCCACATCATCGATATAAACATTAGAATGTGCCCCTTTTGCTAAAAACGCTCGCATAAACAAATCTCCTTCTCCAGTTTAATAAAAACACTATTCATAATTATACTATATATTTTTACGTACCAACAATTGACAAACGGATTAAATAGCATATTATAACAACAAAAACTAGGATTAATTTTATGTCAAATAATCAAAACATAATATATGATCGAAACGTGTTAATACATTGCAAACATAACTTTTTTTCAAATGTTTTGCAAAAACATAAATACGCCTTGGTATTTAAAACAACCAATTTTTGTTGGAACAATTGTGCACATTGTTGTGAATCATCGGGTCCATCAAATTCAAAAGAATTTATTCCTGAAACAACAATTAAACAAATTATTGACAATGCCGTTTGTGACGATAAATTCACCAACCAGGTTGTTTTTACAGGTGGTGAAATAATGTCTTCGTACATGTTCGGGCCACAGCAATATTTTTCAAACATTATAAATTACGCATTGGATAAAAATTTAAGTGTTGATTTTAAAACAAATGCTGGTTGGGTAAACATGCCAAAAATTGCAAAAAAAATATATTCGGACATAGAAAACATAATGCGGCGTCATCGTCAAAAAGCATCAACCAATTATAAAAAAATAATTTTCAATGTATCACTATCATTAGACAGTTTTCATCATAACGCGATGCAAAGGGATATCGAATTCATAAAACATTTTGCCAATACAAATATCCCCGGTGTTTCATTTTCAATATCTGTCAGTTCACTTAGACAAGATAAAAATATGTTTAACGAACTGTTACAAAATTTAAATCAATCGGGTATAAACATACATCCAATTTTAATGAACAATTCTAATAATATCCCCGATACCCCCAGTTTTGATTTAAATAACAACGTTTTATTATCACACAGTTACGGCACATTATTTAATGGTGGCCGTGCAAAAAATATACCTTATGCAAAAAAGACATTATTTCCACAATTTGTATTTTTATCGGATGATTTGGCATCCTTGATTGCCTTTGATTCATTTGGCAATGTGACATTGGGTGAAAATTCCGGAAAAAAAATATCAACACCATGGCATACACCAGATGGCACAACACATGATTTACAAAGTATTCGCAATAATTTAACATCTGCCCTAAAAAATGAAGAGGCTTATATTATCGAACAATACAAACAACAACATCCATTCAAAACATATTTTCATTTAATGTGCCATGACATTACAAGACACATATAAAGAAACACCGACTTTAAGTCGATGTTTCTTTATATTACTATTTTATTTTTCCTTTAATTCGTGTTTTTACCTTTAAAACGACATTTTTAATTTTGTTTGTCATTGTTTCTGGTCTGAGAAGTAAATTTTTAATACATTTTGGAGTATCCTGAACAATTTTTAATTTCGTTTTTTCCAACTTTTTCAATATTCCAAATGTTTCATTACCAATTATTTGTAAATTTGGAGCATATACAGAAATTAAATTTTTACATTTTGGAAAACACCCAGAACCAATCCTTTGAACAGTATTTAATTTTATATTTTCTAAATTCGACACATCTCCACCAAAACAATTATCCCACATATCATTTAAATTTGGTATTTCTAATGCTTTTAACTTTACAGGCGAATAAAAACACGATTTTCCCATCATTTCTAACTTCGGCAAATTTATGGATTCTAATCTTAGTGGCGAATAAAAACAACTATTTCCCATAGATATTAAATTTGGCAAAAACAATTCCTTACCATAAAAACTTGTACCAAAACAAAAAGATCCCATCTTTTCCAACTCTGGCAATTCCACATCTAACGCTGAATCAGCATCACCCAAACTAAAACAATTATTCCCCATTACCCGTAATTTAAACGCTTTGAATTTTCTCAAATTATTAACATATCTGAAAAAGCAATCACCAATTTGGGTTGTTTCATACAAAAACAAACTTATCAAACGTCCATTTTGGGCTCTTGCCAATTCTTTTTTCGTCCCATTATTCGATACAATATATATTATTGAAACACCGAATATATCACTCTCTTCTATACTTATTTTATTATTTCCGATTTCCTTTATTACAACATTGATTAATTCATCGTTAAAATCAGATATTTCATAAAATATATGTTGCAAAAACCTTTCAACATACACATTTATGTTTTTGTATTCTTTAATGTATTCCAATACAGACACAACAAATTCCTTTTGTAAATTCACAACAACCGAGATTTAAGAAGCTATTTTATTAAATAATAATATCTAATTAATCGCACACATAAATATCAGAATTACACATCTTGTTTTTACTTATCCAATTTCAATTTTTCCGTTGCAATCTTTTTTGCCAAAACCGACGCATGATCTTTATATTCCAAAAGCAAACTGTCTAATCTTTGCATTTCTTTTTCTTTATTTTTCAACTGTGCCATACGTTTCGGTTCAAACATCACTGTATCTTCTTTTTGTGCCCCCAGCGCAAACGGGCATTCTTTTACAAAAATATGCGTTCCACTTCCACGTTTTCCCTTAATTTCAAAACGGTTCTCTATTTTTCTTGAGACATCTTTTGTACATACACACGACCATGTTTTATATTCAGATCGATCTGAAAACACTTCTGAATATTCAACAGCTCCATTTTTTAAATTTTTAACAACTTGCCATT
>JAZUKY010000085.1:0-4394 GCA_045643525.1 Candidatus Enterousia sp.
TACCCAACAGTTTTTGACATTAATATTTGAATCGGTTCCGATGGATTACGTTCATATAATACACGCCCCACAGGATCTGTAATTTTTGTAATAGAATACGGTCGAACAGATTGGCCATCGTTCCATATTACCGCGTATATCGTTGTTAAATCTAACAATGACATTTCGGATGCACCCAACACAGTTGAATATTCACGACGTAATTGCGTTCCAACCCCCAAACGCCCCGCCATATCTAATATTGCATCAATTCCATAATTACTGGTTAACTTTAATGGAACCGAATTCACACTTTTTGCAAATGCGGTCGCCAATGTTATATCACCATAATAACGCTGATTATAATTTTTGGGATTGTAATCACCAATTGCAAACGGTGCATCATTAACATACGTATCCGGTGTTAACCCACGTTCCAACGCCACCAGATATACAACAGGTTTAAATGTACTGCCGGGTTGTCGCATTGCCAATACTCGATTAAATTGACTGGTTTGATAATCTGCACCACCGACCATTGCACGAACCGCCCCATCATGCGACATTGCAACCACAGCACCCTGATATTTATCAACACGTTTGGGCAAAATCTTTGAAATGTTTTCCTGTAATTTCATATTCAATGTTGTATGTACCAATAAATCTGAATCAATAACCCCTATGCGGGATTTAACTTCATCCATTACAAAATCTGTCCAATAACGATATATATTTGTATCTTGCACGATTACAGGTTTTTTCAATTCCTGTGCGGCGGCACGTGCCTGATTAATTGTAATAAAATTTTGTCGAACCATTTCCTGTAATATAACACGTGCCCGTGCAATATTTTTTTCAGGATTACGCATTGGATTATATGTCGTAGGTGCCTTTAACATCGCAGCAATTTGTGCAGATTGTGCAATTGTTAATTTATTAGCCGATTTGTGAAATATTGTACGGGCCGCCGCATCAACGCCACGCATTCCACCAACCAAAGACACACGATTCATATACAAATCCAAAATTTGGTTTTTATCAAATCTTTTTTCCAACCAATACGACAATATTAATTCCTGAATTTTACGTGACATCTTTTTTTCACGTGATAAAAATATATTTTTTACGGTTTGTTGCGTAATTGATGAACCACCCGCCGCAACCCGACCATGAATTAAATTAGATACAACCGCACGTAATATACCACGCATATCAACAGGTCCATGATCAAAAAAACGTTTATCTTCGATTGCAATTATTGCCTGCCAAACATATGGGGGCAACGAATTTACCGACACAGGCGTTCCCATTATACGATTTGAGCTGCGAATTTCTGTTCCATTTTTATCCAAAAATATTATTGCGGGTTGACGTGTTTCATGCAACACAGTATCCAGTGATGGCATCTGTAAAAAAATAACCAGCACATATACCGCAAACACGGCCACCATAATCATAAATAAATTTATAAACAATCCAAACAAACGCCACCGCCAACCGCGTTTTTTTGGTATTTCTTTGTCTTTTAATTTACCTTGGGTTAACGCTATACTCACGAATAATCCTTTTACCACAATTATAACATATTGTGTGCAATATACAAATCAGACAATCAAACACACCATAGCGGGGCAAACGAACTATTTTTTTATACCAGACCCACCAATCATTGTTTTCAAACGCAAAATCAATATTCCAAATACCCTTATATCACATTGAACCTTGTTATACGAAATGGTAATAACATTAAACAATCCGAACAATCGAATTTTTTTTGAATAAATACGCATTGCTTGGATTACATCTAATACACCCTGAGCATCGCCATTTACCAATGCCAAATACAACCCGTGGTTTTTATTACGCATCTCACTAACGCATCGTAGTTTTCGAAATAACTTACACATAGCATATGCAACATCACCCGCTTTCTTTGCATTTTTATGCAACAATTCATCATATAAAAAAACAAATTGTCGGTATGCACCACAAACATAATCTTGGTATGAAACCGATGTCATATTGTATATGTCTATATTACGTTCCATGGCTTTAACAGCATCAGAAAATTTTTTTTCATCAAAAACATCAGAATTCAAAGAATCAATTCTGCGACAATAATTATAATAAACACCACGAACAATTCCCAATTCTGTTCGCATTGCACACAAAACCATTGTTTCAAAAACTTTATCTTCACAAACAATTAATTTTGGATATCTGATATTTGCCACGTTTAACAAATCACGTTTATATATTGCAGTATAATGATATTTAAAATTATGCTTATTTTTTCGTAAATCCCGCATTGAACGATTTGGATCTACACGAATCTTTCCATCAACTTCGAATACACGTAACTGACCACAGGCAACATCTAAATTACCGGTATCGGCACATCGGACCAAGCGTTCAAAAAAATATTCGTCCACAAAATCATCTGGATCAACAAAACCGATATATTCGCCACGCGCTGCGTCAATACCACGATTACGGGCAACGGCCACACCCTGATTTTTTTTATTTTCAATAACGCGCACACGCAAATCGGCACGTGCCCACATTTTTAAAACATTCAATGTACCATCGGTTGATTTATCATCAACACAAATAATTTCAATATCACGTAGTGTTTGATTGGATATACTGCGCATTGCACGATCAACAAATGGTGCAACATTATAACACGGAACAATAACAGACAATTTCATATTAAAAAACCTTTAAAAACAACCACAAAATCAAACGTTTACGGAATGACAAATACTTTGTTGGAAAAACACGTTTACCATATATTGGACGTAACATGTCCGCCACCTGGTGCATCATACGGCCGAATCCCATTGATCGGTAAACAGTCTCACGCAATACCAGCAAACAATAATGTTTATAAAACCAACGTTGAAAAACAGGATGATAATATTTATCCATAATATCACGTAACCGGTATAATGTTGGTACAATCCATGCAAACTGTTTTTGATTAAAATCGGCACTGGATATACAACTGGGTGAAATACGATGATATACAACCATTGATAACGATTCAACCATACGTGGTGCACGTGGAATTATTTCAAACATAAATGTGGTATCTTCACCCGGATACAATTTTTCATCGAAACGAACATCCCCAATACATTCACGCCGAAACAAACGCCGCCATACCCAAACCAACCTGTGTCCATCGCCCATTTGGGTCATTGCAATTAAACTTTCTGTGTTATTGTTATATAAATTAAATGGCATATTTGCATAATTTATATTATTTGATTGACGATTTAATGTAAAATCTTCGTTAACAACGACACCTCCACCACTGACAATATCCGCATGTGTTTGTTCAATCAAATCGTATAATACACCCAACGCCCCCGAACAAAAACAATCATCAGAATCCAAAAACGCAATATATTTACCACGTGCCATATCAATACCACGATTACGGGCGGCACTGGCCCCCGCATTTTTTTGAAAATGGGCAATAAAACGTTTATCTTTTTTAGTATAACGATTTATTATTTTTTTACTGTCGTCTGTCGAACCGTCATCAATAATAATACATTCAAAATTTGTAAATGACTGCGTCGCAATTGATGCCAAACAATCATCCAAATACTTAAAATTATTATAATTCGCAACAATGATTGATATTTCTGGTACTTTTTTCATCAATTATCCTCTTATGAATTATTTATACCATAAAACAATACCCAAAACATTTAGCTATAATAACAGCTACCACTTGAAAATGTATACGTCCCCTTTCCATCCGTAAAACTTCCATTTTTAATATAACAATCTTTGATACTCTTCCTAGTTCCACCACTAAATGCATCTTCGCTACTATTGCCGCCATTAAAAGTATAACTTGGACACTTAACACACGCAGTTGACGTCAAATAATATCCATCATCACAACATGTCGTTGTTCCAAACGAAACCGCACAAACAGAAATATAACCGCTGGTTATTTTAGATCCACAGTCAAATTTAGCTTCTATCGTTGCGGAACTAACCGGAACCCCCGTACCAAAACACCACGCATTCTGTGCTTTGATCCTGGTAACCGCATCGGTACTAAAACATGCAACATAATTATTACCATTGTTATTTACACATGTCTGCTGCATTCTCCCCATCAAACCATACGGATCTGGTTCCCCACCAACAAACAACTTATACCCCCAACTATGTAATGCCACAGTTGCAAGCATACTACAATTAGCATATGTTGTGCAATACATATAATAATTTGTTCCGGCCTGCGCACGCTGTTCCATACGGAATAATATTGCCAATGCCACTAACATCAATCGACGAAAAAACATTTATCATTCCCCCAATTATATATTATGTATATATACAGATTATTATATATATATATATATATATATATCAAGGATATTTTTCGC
>JAZUKY010000086.1:0-5793 GCA_045643525.1 Candidatus Enterousia sp.
GTTTTTGTATTGATCTCTGGCCCAACAACCAACGTTCTACCAACAACACCCGGAATAGACATTTTAATATTTTTATCACCAAACGCAGGTAATAAATTCATCCAGACAATCGGATTATCTGTACGCGGATATACACGATACACATCAATATCCCATGCAATCATGTACTTTTTTGCCGCAACATCAGATATGATTCTTGAAACTTCACGTTCTGTTTGATAATTTCCTTCGAATACAACTGTTTTATCATGCCAATCAACCAATAAATTTCGCAAATCTGCCCCATGCATAGCATCCAGTAACGCCATTATTATATTTTCATTTTGTGGCATTTTTATCATCCATTTGGCCCGATGTGTCAAATTAATCTCAGCTGTTTCAGCATCATACGAATAATATACATGCCCCATCTTGGTCATTAATTCTATTGCATCCGACAATGAACCAGATGAAATAGAACCAGATATTTTTTCAACCATATCACCATTTTCAGCAACACTAATATCTGTACCATCCAATAATTTTTCCAGTGCCCTTTTAACAGTTAAATCACGAAATTCATAATCCGAAACCTGTAATTCCGGCAATTTATCCCCCATATTTAATCGAATAATTTCTATTTTTTCCGCTGGAACAACAGAAACAACAGCTTGATTATCCCAATCAACATCACAACGCTTGGGCAAATCAATTGCAAATCGTCGCGCAGTATCCGTTGTCAAAGCAGCCTTTTTCGGAAAAATTGGCACAGAATTTTCATCAATCACAAAATTTTCAACAACTGTAACAGTATCATACAAAGGTTCCATATTACGATTGTTATTACATGCTGCAACGACAAAAACCATTATTCCCATCGCAAACAACACAAAAAATTTACTAACGCTTGTCATTAAAATTCCCTTTTTTACATCATTCATGTTAAATATTCATCAACCTTTCAAATTCTTCCAACGTCATTTCATGAATTGGTCGTTGCGTCGGCGTAACCAAGGCCTTTACCCGTTCATAATTTTGTGCAAAACGTTCTATCACATCTTTTATTTCAGGATTAATTGGATTTAACTTATCTTGCATTAATCTGTATCCATATTCCGTTATATACTCCAGCATGTCTGCCGCAAAAAAACGTCCGACATAATTTTCCATCGAAATGCCACCCTTTTCTACACATATCGCAGACATAACCATTGTCATTTGATTATAAAAATTTGCCAGTTTTATAAAATTTTGAACGGTTATCGCCATAATATCCCTATCTCCTTTTTCTGTATTATAAAAACTATTGCCCTATCAAGGCAATTAAATTATAATGGAAATATGAAATTAAAATATTTTGTATTTGTATTGGTACTGTCGGCATGTGCTTCTGTTAACCAAGGTAGTATCGATGATGCAACCATTTTGAATTGGGAAAATGAATCTGTTACAACAGAACAGTTCGTTCGCGACCATAAATCGTGTCTGGGAATAAACAAGCCCGCATATCAACCGCGTTCGCGTATTGCGAAATTGATTGCCCCGAACCAAAGTGCTGTCATGCCGGATTGGGATGGTTTGTGGGTAACATTTCAATCGAACGAATATCGTGATACAGGCCAGCGCAGTCTGTTAAGTGTTCCACGTAATACAACATCTAAATCTGTTGGAGCATATCGTAAATGCATGTTTAGACGCGGATATTTATTGCGCGGTGTTTAATAATTTTTTTAATTTTCGTCCCTTGTTTTATAACATCATTTTATGATATAATTACAGGTATGATAAAAAGCGTTCGTTTTTGGTTTTATTTCGTGTTGGCTATTGTTTTAGCCACATATTTTTCGACCAGAATTATAATTACCACCAAAGGGTATGGTTATATTTCTAAAATCCATAAAATCTATGTTAATGCAGACACAGCCAATACTGATTTGACAGCCTTGGCATCTGCCTCCGCCGTTACCCCTGGAACTAATTCATACAAAATCGATTTACAACAAATTAATACACGGGTTGCAATGGTACCTGGGGTAAAAAAATCCGCTGTACACCGTCGACCAAATGGGGATTTAGATGTACAGATATCGTTATACAAACCTATTGCTTCATGGACAGATGGCGAAAAATTTTTTCCTTTATCTGCAGATGGTACAATTGTAAGCCAGCCATCAGAAAATCGTGATTTTGAAACGGTATTATTTCGTGGAAAATTACCAAACGATGTATCTGATATTACAGCCGCTGCACATGGAATTATTAAACATTTAGATTATTTGGAATGGATTGAAAATCGACGATGGAATTTAATAACAACCGGGGGGACTGTCATTTTGTTACCAGAAAAAAATCCGGATACTGCCATCGCCAGTTTGATAGTATTACACCAAAACAACAACATTTTAAATAAAGATATTAAAATAATTGATATGCGTGATGATACACGAATATTGGTAAAATAAAACGATGAATTTTATTGATTCTTCTTTTTTGTGTTTAGACATAGGCAGTAAATGTGTACGCGGTATCGCCCAACGAATACATTCTGGTAATATTGATCGTAGTGCCATCTACGAAGTATCCAGCGAGGATTCTGTATTTGCTGTAAAATCTGTTGTTGATGAATTAGAAAAACAAATTAACGCACATTTTGATACGGCATATATCACCGGTAATTTTGGGCAATCATTATTTGAAATCGCATCAAAAGAAACACAGTGGGGCCACGAACATAAAATTACTGAGGCAGATATTCAATCTCAAATTTTACAAATAGTACCCCCAAAAGATTATTACAGTATGCATATATTTCCATTACGGTACGATATGTCAAAAAAATCTAATCTGGCTACACCAATCGGTTACATTGACACCCAATTGGTATCTATATTCAGTGCGATATTTTATCCACGTCCAGAAATGAATCAAATATTAGACATATTGCACCGTTCACATATTCAACCCAAATTTTTTTATGACCCCCAGTTTTTACAAAGTTCTATTTTTCGTTCCGGTCAGCAATGTGTGATGTTTGTTGATTTTGGAGCTCAATTTATATCTGTTTCCATTTGGACTGGTCGGGGCCCCGTATGTCACAAAAAAATTCCATTTGGTGGTGAAAGTTTAACCAATGAAATTTCAAAAAAACTTAATTTGGATAAAAACGAAGCAGAACGCATAAAATGTAATAATGCACGTTTAATTCCAAACGTTACGGATCGTTTTACCCCTGCAGATAAACAATACGGTTTTTCACGTGCAGATGTAAATGATATTATTATACCATATATGACGGATTTGTGTGTTAAAATCCGATCATTGATCGGCACAGAAATTGATAAGTATTGCCCACAAAAAATTGTCTTAACTGGTGGTGGTGCAAAAATTGATGGTATAACAGATTTTCTTGAAAATATATTTTGTATACCTGTCAAAAATATCGGTGCTGACGCCTCTGTCCAAGCTTTGGCTAAGCATGTATGGAACTGTGAAACACCACGTTACAATGCATATATGGCTAGACGAAAAAAAATAAAAACTATTGGAACTAAAATACTATCTATTTTCAAAATTAAACGTCGTAACAAAAAACATGTAATTCCTGTTATGCCAAGTACGTTGTGTTTTAATATGAAATCACCTGTTACGTATTCATTATTTCAGTCTGCTGGCATCAGTGCACTGCACGTTGATATTATGGATGGTTTATACGTCCCTAAGATGGCTGGCAGTATCAAAGAATTAAAATTTATACGAGCACATACAAATATGCATTTGCATGTTCATTTAATGACCGAAAGCCCATCCGTATTAGCCCCAGAGGCGGCAGCAGCCGGTGCAAATACCGTAATAATGTCAACCAAAACATCTGGATTACGTGCTGCAATTAAGGCTGTTCATACGATGGGCAAACGTGTGGGAATTGCATTAAATCCAGAATCATCCCCAGAAATATTAAAACCAATATTGCGAGAATTGGACGAAGTTATGGTTATGACTGTTACCCCAGGTGCCGCCGGTCAATTATTTCAACCACAATGCCTAAGAAAAATTTCCATTTTGGCAGCAACCAGAAAAAAATATGGATTAAAATATGTTATTTCTGTTGATGGCGGTATAAATGCAGAAACCGCAAAAATGTGTTGGGATGCAGGTGCCGATTTATTGGTTAGTGGTTCGTATTTGGCAAATGCTGCAGATTTTCCTTTGGCCGTACAAAGCCTATTAAAAAGATAATCAAATATTTAACTTTTACGATTGTTTAACAACAATTTTTCGTCCATCACCATGTTCACTTAAATATAAATGTATCGTATTGTTTGGTAAAATATCGGTTGCTATTTCTGGCCATTCAATCAATGTAATATCATTTTCAATTGCATACTGTAAACCAATTTCTGTTAATTCGGACACATCATTTATTCTATACAAATCAAAATGTGATATACCATCATAAGATTGTACAATTGTAAATGTTGGACTGGGAACTACGGTATCTTTTCCGCGTAATGTTTGAATAATTGTACGTGAAATTTCACTTTTTCCTGTTCCCAAATCACCGTGCAATGCAATCGTTACCGGTGCGCATAAATCATGTGCAAAATCATGTGCAAACGCATGTGTTTCATCAATATTTTTTGTTATAAAGGTGTGTTCTGTCATTAATATTTACTCCAACAACAATAAATCATCTTCTAATTTATGCACAGCATCACGCAAATCTGCAGCAACCTCAAATTCCAAATTTTCAGCTGCCCTGTGCATTTTTTTCGTTAATTCTTTTATTTGCTTTCGCAAAGTTTCCGCATCCATAACCCCACCAGATTTGTCATATATAAATTTATGCTTTTTATCAACTTTATCATTCTGTTCAGAAACATTGGTAAAAATCGCTTTGGTTACAGTTGTCGGAATAATACCATTTTTTTCATTATAATTCATTTGTTTTTCTCGACGACGGGCGGTTTCTGATAATGCTGCATTCATTGAATCTGTAATTTTGTCTGCATATAAAATCACACGCCCGTTTGCATTCCGAGCCGCCCGTCCAATCGTTTGAATTAATGAACGAGTAGAACGCAAAAAGCCCTCTTTGTCCGCATCCATAATTGCAACCAATTCACATTCCGGCACATCTAATCCCTCACGCAATAGGTTAATGCCAACCAAAACATCGTATTTTCCCAATCGTAAATCACGTAGTAATTCTATTCTTTCCAATGTTTCTATATCACTGTGCAAATAACGTGCACGAACCCCATTTTCAACAAAATAGTCTGTTAATTGTTCAGCCATTTTTTTCGTTAGTGTTGTTACCAATATTCGACCCGAAACATTTTTTACCGTTTCTAACAAATCATCAACCTGATGTTCTGTGGGGCGAACTTCACAAATTGGATCCAATAAACCAGTCGGTCTAATTACCTGTTCTGATACAATACCGGCCGCCTGTTCCATTTCCCATTGGGCGGGCGTTGCAGAAACGAATATGGTCTGGGGACGTAATTTATCCCATTCATCGAATGTTAACGGTCGATTATCAATACATGCCGGCAACCGAAAACCATATTGTGCCAGTGTTTCTTTGCGTGCTCTGTCCCCACGGGCCATAGCACCAATTTGTGGTACAGTTACATGACTTTCATCAATAAATAAAATCGCATCTTTGGGTAAATATTCAAACAATGTTGGTGGCGGCATTCCGGGGGCCCGTCCCGATAAATATCGGGAATAATTTTCAATACCGCGACATGTCCCCGTGTTTTCCATCATTTCGATATCAAAATTAACTCGTTCCCGTAATCGTTGTTCTTC
>JAZUKY010000087.1:0-10017 GCA_045643525.1 Candidatus Enterousia sp.
ATGTAAATAACCAAACAACCAAAAGGAGTAAAAAATGGCAGGTGAAAAATTTGATAGAGGATATATAAGAGATTCAAACAACCGTACGTTAGGAAAAATAGATGGTATTTATATAAGAGATCCAAATAACCGTACGTTAGGAAAAATAGATGGGAACTATATAAGAGACCCAAACAATCGTACGTTAGGAAAGGTAGATGGTGACACTGTAAGGGATCCAAACAACCGTACGTTAGGAAAGGTAAAGGATTTTACTATACGAGGAATTGAACGGGAAAAAGACACTATGATTGTGGCAGTGTATCATTTCTTAGTAAAAAAAATATTTTAGCTAAATATATTTAAGGTGCCAACCGGTGCCTTTTAATAATTTGATTTTAGTAAAAAATATTTCTTGCTCATATTGCAAAAGGAATGTGTGTAGAGCGGTATTTTGTAGAAAGGAGTATATGCTATGATACCAAAAACATTATTAGGAGTTTTATGTAGTCTGCCGTTAATAGGTTGCGATTCAAAAATTCCAGAAATAAATACAACAAATCCAGAAATAGAACAGATTGTTCAGAAAGAATTAGAAGATGCAGTAGCTGCATATCAAGCGACAGCAGCAACAGGTATCGTAATGAAATCAAAAACCGGCGAAGTTTTATCTATGGTTTCTGTTGGAAATGTGGATCCAATGAAAAATACTTATGAAATGGGTAGCCATTTTAAGGTGTTTAATACAGTCTTAGCATATGAAAACGAGCTGGGAGATAAAGAGTATCGTATAGATGAACCTTTGATGATATACGATAAATTCGGTAAACCGGCAATAAGAAAACCGATTGATGATATTCCTGTTTTCAAAAATGATATCAAAAAACGTGGTATCACAAGAATGAATGTTTCTGATATATTGTTAAACGGTTCCAATGTTGGTTGTGCAAGGATCGCATTGGATTTACCAAATGGCGCATATGCTGAAATGTTCCGTAGATTAAGATTAAAGAAACCATTAAAGTTGGATTTAGGGAAAACAGGAAAAACATCTTTGCCGTCAAAGAAAGGTGTTGTAGAAACGGCAACAACTTCGTTCGGACATGGTGTTTCTGTTACTCCAATGCATATGATAGCAAGTTTGAATGCAGTTGTTACGGGTGAATATGTTTTACCAAGATTTAATGATGCAACCAAGATACAAAAGGAACAGGTTGTCTCGGAAGATATATCAAAGCATATCAGAGATATTTTGCAAAAAAAATCTACAAAAAATAATCAAAACTGCGGATTTTCTTCTGCCACAGTAGAAAAAAAGCATATAAATAATCAAAGAAATTCTTTGATAACCAGTGCATTTGCTGCATTCCCTGTGGAAACACCCGAATATTCTGTGTTTATTCTGCTGGACGACCCAAAGAGACTAGAAAATTTTGGAGGGTTAAAAACAGCTGCTTGGAATGTAATCCCGACCACAGATAAAATTTTGAAACAAATACAACCAATATTAAGCAAATAGGAGGGGCATATGAAAGCACTATGGGATAAAATAAAGAATTGGCTGAACACAAATAATCATTTGATATGGATAGCAACTATCGCATTGATAGCATTGGGATTGCTGGGGGTGTATTTTATTGGGCCGTACCAAGCGACAAGGCTAAAACTGGGCCCGGATATTTTTTTCAATAAATATTGGCCGGTTGCGCTAATTGGAACAGTTATAATATTTGCGTTCAGTAACTTGTCACAAAAATGGATTATTCGCATAAGTTGGTTGTTGGGAATATTTTCAACTTTATTGATATTTAAAACTTGGCTCATGCCAACTGTAATACATGGAAGTGTCAGATTTGTAACACTTGGTTCCATGTACATAGATCCTTTTACGATGATGTTGCCAGCATATATTGTTTTGATGTCGCATTGGCTCAGTAAAGAACACAAAAACAAGAACTTGGTTACATTTTGCATAAGTGCGTTTACGTTATTTATTGTGTGGTTTGCTTTTCGTGCACCTTATGCATTCATGTCAGGGATATATGTATTGTTGTTCTTTATGCTTACATTTAAGGCTCGTAAAAATAATTCTGCTGCATTTAAAATGGGGTTGATTATACTGACAGCATTTATAGCTGCTATGGTCTTGTCTATTTGGCAATATCCTCATATGTATAAGGTAGGTTTTTCGCAAATTGTGGGTAGTCAGGCTTGGTTTGCTGTAGAAGCTATTCGCCATAGTACTTTGATAGGAAATACGCCAGAATCATTGAGGGCCTTATCATTTTTACCAGAATCTTACACAGATTTTATGCTTACTGGAATGATTGCTAGATTTGGCATACTAATGGGGCTGTTGATTATCGCATTGTATGGCTGTCTTGCGAAAGGACTTACAGGCATAATCCACAATAGCAACGACAATTTTTATAAATTACTGGCGACAGGCACATTGGGTTTATTGGCAATCTTAATAATTAGTGTATTGGCAGTAACATCTGGGTTGTTATACACTTGGGAATATTTGCCATTGGTCAGTTTTAATAGTGTTGCATTCTTAGCCTGGTCAATATTACTTGGTTTTATATTAGCGGTGAATAGAAACTAGGTATGAAAAAGAACATCGTAATAAAAGGATAAGATATGACAACGATTGCACCAACAACATTTAAATGCGGTGTTTGTGGAAAAGAATCTACTGGTTATAGTATGACTAGTTTTAGTCGTTTTGGAGCCTGTGATTTGGATACCAGACCGCCAATGTTATTCCCATTTACTATGGAACTTGAAAATTGTCCGCATTGTGGATATGTAGATGTTGAAATAAAAAATGGTAACAAAGCGTTACTAGACTTTTTAAATACGGATAAATATTTAACCTGTGACGGTATAGACCCAATTTGTGAGACTGCCAAAGAGTATATACGGTATGCGATAATACAACAGCATAAAGGTAATAGAACTGAGGCATTTTGGGGATATATGAATGCAGCATGGGCCTGTGATGATTTCATTGCAAGCAATACTGAAACTACAGAAGTGGAAGAAAAATATATTAAGGATATGATGGAATGTCGGGGCCGTGCACTAGAATTGATAGCATTGCTGTTGCCAAATAAGAAAGAACCAGAAGAAAAAGAGAATTTATTGGCAATCAAAGCAGATCTGTTACGTAGAACTAAACAATTTGACAAAGTAATAGAAGAATACGAAAACAGATGCTTTGAAGATCAATATGTGGATCAGGTTATCAGATTTGGGGTAGATTTGGCAAAAGCCCAGGACGATAAACGGTATAGTATGGACGATATCGATAAATCCAAATATCCGTTGAGATAACGTAATTTGTTTATTCTATACAGGATAAATATTCATCGGCTAGGTAATCGCTGCTAACCACAAAAATAACTTCTTGCAATGACTCAGGCGCATATTCAGAAATGGTGCTAACAGCGATTGCGACAGCCGTTTTTAATGGAAAATGGAATATACCACATGAGATTGCTGGTATAGCCATAGTTTTTATATCCGGATGTTCAACAGCGTGTTTCATAATAGATCTGTATGCGCTGGCTAGCAAATTTTCCGCTTCCCAAGGTTCGTAATCACTATAATATGGGCCAACAGCATGAATAACGTATTGCGCCGGCAAATTATAAGCCTTGGTAATTTTTGAATCACCGGTATTACAGCCACCTAATGTTTCGCATTCTTTCAACAGTTCTGGACCGGCTGCACGATGAATAGCACCATCAACACCACCACCGCCCAGTAAAGTCTCGTTAGCGGCATTTACAATAGCATCTGCCTTAATAGTAGTGATATCGCCTATAACAACAGTATATTTCATTTTAGGTCCTTTTTTATAGGATAGCATGCAGCACAAAGATGTCAATGTCGGTCATGTAAAAACGCATTTTGCCGCCCCTATAAAAGGCGTGTAGACGGTGTGTAAAATATTCCGTGTAGACCAGGTGTAAAAAATTGATTATATTTGGACTATATTCGCATATATTAGCAGGTATAAATGGTATAATTTTTCGTCTGTGTGTTTAGCGGCTTTTAGGGCGTTTTAGAGGCTTTTTGAGAGGTTTTGGTAGTGTTATAGCAAAAGAAAATGGGCCGTTAACAGTCCGTTGTTCTACCGACTGAACTATGCCCGAATTACGACGATAATGTCGTATTATTTTTTACACCATTTCAAGTGTTTTTTTTATTTTATTTAAATTTTTTATATATCCGATATTTGTTACCAATTTAAGCGCAACACCCAGATGCCGCCATTTTAAAAAAATCGGTTTCTGATACCCCAGTTACGTCCAATAATTTTGATATTGTGTGACATGATGGCCAATGTGGTTTGCCATATTTATCACACCGTTTACTTTTATTAAAAACGGTTGAATCTAGACCGCATTCTTTGGCCAATGCCGAACACGACTTTCCCAATTTAGCCGCCAGACAATCTATTGCATACCATATACCAGAATTTGTCATTTTATATTCCTTAAATTTTATGCATATACAATATTGTTAAACAGTTATTAGAAAAATGATACAAGAAAATAATCCTAGTATAATTTTTAATTCTTGACAAACAAATATTTTTTATATACTTCGCCCTGTTCACAAAATGACGGAGGATTTATCAGAAATGTTGTTACAACCACCATTGATATAAAAATTTCGTATAGTTAGCGATTTTTAATCGTAAATTATCCCTATGCACATTTTTTGCGTATATATTCATGACAAATAAAAAAGGATGTAACATGTTTCGTATGTTCGTACATACCCCCGTATGTAAATCAAGCAACCAAAACAATACAACGGTAAATACATTACCGAAAACATTGACTGGTTTTTATATAAAATATGCCATGCACGGACAATGGCGTTTATTATTGTATTGGTTAATAATTGGTGGATGGTTGCGTTTAACAATGGTTTTGTGGCCATTGACCCAAAAATGGTTCGTTGCAATGTTTGAACAACCGATAAATAGTGTAACAGAATTTATCACAATCAATTTACCCACCCTATTGTTAATCATTGTTTTAAACATGTCTTGGTCATTATGTGGTGGTTTAAACAGTATAATTGGTGCAAAACGTAATGCCCGCATGGAAAAACAAATATCTGAAACGATGACAGATTATTTACATAAACAATCTATGGCATTTTGGTCCGAATGCAAATCGGGTGGCATTTATACAAAAATAAACTATTTGACCCGTGGTATAAATGTTATGGACGAATGTTTCAGAATTTTAACATTGGTTGTAACAATTGCCATAAATATTTGGTTGATGTCCAAAACAAACGGTTGGATAACCATAATATTTGCAATAATGTTCGTATCACGTTTATTATATACGATATTTATGAGCAAGCGTGTTAAGAACGCTGCAACGGCCGCCAGTGATGCACAAAGTCATTTAACCGGACATATTGTAGACAGCCTTACCAATTCATTCATTGTTCGTATGTTTGCCGGCAGTCAAACCGAACACGATTATTTAAATACCCCACGTCAAGATCGTGTAAAAAAGCACGTTAAATCACGTTTGATGCAAACATTAATGTGGGCACCCTTTTCTATTATGTGGGATTTGGGATTCGGATGTGTTTTATTGGTATGCTTATATTTGTTTGCCCGTGGTGAACTATTGGTATCAGATGTTGTGTTTACCGTATTTGTTTTTGATCAAGTAATTCATTCCATCGGCAGTCTAATTGAACAGGTTCCCAATTTAATAGAAGATGCCGCAACCGCAACCAAGGCATATACAGAATTAGCAAAACCAATATTAGTTACCGACAAACAAAATGCCCCTGATTTAGTTGTAACACACGGTTTAATCGAATTCAAAAACGTTTCTTTCAAATATAAACGTAAATGGGTTTTACGTAATTTGAATTTAACAATTAAACCGGGGGAACGTGTTGGATTGGTTGGTGGTTCCGGTGCTGGGAAATCAACATTAATGAATTTATTGATGCGATTTTATGATGTAAACAGCGGTCAAATATTAATTGATGGTGTTGATATTCGTGACATAACCCAGGATTCCCTGCGACGTGCAATCGGATTTATTCCCCAAGACCCAGCATTATTTGACCGTTCATTACGCGATAATATTTCATATGGAAAAACGGGCACAACATTATCACAAATTCGTAATGCTGCAAAGCGTGCTGCTGCTGATGATTTTATTATGGCATCCGATAAAAAATACGACAGTTTTGTTGGTGAACGTGGAATTAAATTATCGGGTGGGCAAAAACAACGTGTCGCAATTGCACGTGCATTTTTAAAAGATGCCCCTATTCTGGTTTTAGATGAGGCAACATCTGCATTGGATAGTGAAACAGAGGTCGCAATACAAAAATCTTTTGAAGAATTAGCCGCCGGTCGTACAACGATTGCAATCGCCCACAGATTATCAACATTACGTAACATGGACAGAATTGTTGTAATGCGTAATGGAAAAATTATTGAACAGGGCTCGCATAACACATTGTTACGGAATAAAAAAGGTGAATATTCCAGATTATGGAATTTACAATCGGGTGGTTTTTTAACCGAAGATTAAGACATGACCCATACCGGGTCATGTTTTTTTACAGTTGCGAATACGATTAAACAGTGCTATTGTTCGTACTGTATGTCCAATATGAATAACAAATCGAAAGGATAAAAAATGTTATTAAAAGGGAAAAAGATTTTAATTACGGGTGTCGCAAATGATTGGTCCATGGCGTGGGGGATTGCAAAACGTGCCCATGACGAAGGGGCAGAAATCGCAATGCCATACGCAATGCCAAATTTAGAAAAACGTGTTCGTCCATTGGCGGAACAATTAGGTGCAAAATTTGTTCAAGAATGTAACGTTCAAAATCCAGAACAAATGGACGCGTTATTTGCAAATATTGAACGTGAATGGGGGCATTTGGATGGAATGTTGCATGCAATTGCATTTTCTGACAAAAATGAATTAATGGGCCGATATGCCGACACCAGCCGTGAAAATTTTCAAAACACAATGGATGTATCTGTGTATTCGTTGGTTGATTTGACACGTCGTGCATCGAAATTGATGGATAACGGGGGCAGTATTATTACCCTGACCTATTATGGTGGTGAAAAATCTGTTCCAAATTACAATGTTATGGGGGTTGCAAAATCTGCATTAGACAGCAGCGTTCGTTATTTAGCATCTGATTTGGGACGTGATAATATTCGTGTTAATGCGATCAGTGCCGGTCCAATTATGACTTTGGCTGGTTCTGGCGTTGGTGGTTTTAAGTCTATGTTACGGTTAAACGCGGAACAAACACCATTACGACGCAACATGACATTGGATGATGTATCTGGGGCGGCCGTTTATTTATTCAGTGACTTGGCCAGTGCAGTAACCGGTGAAATACATCATGTTGATTGCGGTTATTCAACAACTGGTATGTTACCAAACGAATTAAAAGATATTTTATTGAAGGGTTTGGACGACCAAAAGTAAAATGCCCCCATTGGGGCATTTTTTAACATATAAAATCCCAATAAAAACACTTGCCAAAAATATGGTTATTTTACTACAATCCAAAATAGGATTAATCTGAGAGTATGTGTTTTTATAAATATAAATTTTTACCAATAATATTTTTTACCTTGCTGCACATAAATGCAATTAAGGCAGAAGCAACACAACCAAATGAAAATGATAGCCTTTACCAAGAATTGAACCAAATACACCAAACTATGTCCAATCTTGGATGGCGCAGTTCGTTTAATGATACGGATACAAAAAAAATATACGAACGTGTCGAAGAATTATTATCGGCATTAAATCAAAATACCACAGAACTAGAAGATAACGCCCAGGCAATGCGAGACAAAGAACAATCCACAGCAAATAAAATACTGGGGGCTGCATCAATCGCGGCCACTGGAATTGGTGGAATGGAATTGGCATCTGCATTGGCCGAAAAAAAAGCCGATGAAGAAGCGGAACGTGATATGGCGTCATATTTGGCAACATTTCGTTGTGATTATGGCAATGGGAAATCATTTAAGGGTGGAGAAACCGAAATTCAATTGCCCGGTGGCAATGCATTGTTATCGTTGTACCAAGAATACGTTACATTGGCGAACGATTTAAAAATCCGCAAACAATCATTGGGATTACAACCTGGGATTGAATCTGAATTAATATTGGATTCGGCACAATTGGGGTTATATGATGATGTTTCAAATGGGAAACAAAATGGTGCTTTTGTATCCGTGGCGGCTGCCCTGACAAATCCAGATGATGAAAATTCCACCAAATGGAACCAGCAAAAATCAGATACAAAAAAGAAATTAACCACCGGTGCAATTGCAGCCGGCGTTGGGATTGTTGGTGGTGCAATAGGAAATGCGGTAATCAATAAAAAATCTGTCAAAGAAAACAGTGCCGAAATTTTAGCACGTCGTGATGAAATAACCACGGAATTGCACCAAATTATCAGGAATGAAATTCAAAAATGTAACGATTTAATAACCGAATATCAGGACCGTATATCAAATGCAGATCTAAATCCATCCGACGAAGACGATAAAAAATTTATATCGGATATAAAAAATATGAAGCCATTGGATGTAAACGGTAATTTATCACAATTAGAGGATGTAGTTCTGTGTCATCAATAATAAAAATTATCTTTATCTGTATATGTTTTTATTTAACTGTGTTTGAAAACACACAGGCGGGCAATGTTAGTCCAGATTTTTTTGCCGCCACCCAAGTCCCCAGTCCATACATTGGCGAACGATTGGCAATTACATACATGCGTTCGAATTTATTCGGGGGCAAAAATGCAAATTACAATTGCGATACACAGAATATAAAAAAATGGTTAAATGATGATTATTTAACATGCAGTGCAACCGATACATCAGGAAAACAAACCAAAATTGAATTTCAATTCGATGATTTGTCAGAAAGTATGGATTCGGAAATACATACCAGTGAAGCTGCTGCAATGTGCCGTATTATGGGGGGAAAACATTATATTGATGTTTTACAACGTTCACATTGTGATAAATTATCTATAACAACATGTGCAAAATTAGATAAAAAATTACGTGACGCATTTAATTACAGTGCCAGTTTTAAAGATGGTTTTTGTATTATTTTTTTTGACACAAAAAAAAGCGATTACATACCCAAAAATACCATTACCTATAAAGGCACAACTATACAAATCGATAATTTTAAATTTGAAAAATTACAATTACGACATATCGCTGACTTAAAGTTTTTATTAGAAAGATACGTTACAATGCAAGTTCAATCCCAGACACCCAATGCAAAAATATCAACTTTTAGATGCACCGATGGATTTAAAACCTGGAATCGTGGTTTAATGAATAATGATGATTTAATATCATGTTTTATTACATTTGACACTGATAAAACATCCCAAGAAATCGAATTCGTATTTGATGATATTAATGAAGCCATTGATTTAACCGCACGTGGTGGTACAGATGGTCTGCGTTGTTTGGCCGATCATGGTGGCAAGTATTTAGGTGGTCAATGTCATGGTATAACAAAACAGCAATGCGATCAATTAAATCGTGTCAGTGCGGGTGGTGCGATATGGGATACAACACTGGAAACATGTACATTAAAAGATGGTGTTGCGGCCGCTGACTTGGATCGTGCCGCCCAATATGCAAAAATTGTTGGCACAGGTGCAGCCGTTGTTGCAATAACCGTGGCCACAGGTGGGGCGGCAACAACCATTATTATAACAGTGGCATCAACATCCCTGAGTGTCGCGGCACAGGCACAACGAAATAATATAACGGATCAATGTAATGAACAAATTGCATACGGGCAGCAGGTAAAACGCAATGTGTCCAAGTGTGCCAAAACAGTTTCTGCGGATGATTTAGACGAAATGGAACAGTGTTTAGGTAAACATTTACAGGATTTTATTAACAGTGCTGGTCTGTGTATACATGAAAACGCGGCTGAAGCAGCAACAGTTAAT
>JAZUKY010000088.1:0-7774 GCA_045643525.1 Candidatus Enterousia sp.
AATTTTATCCACACATATAAATCATTGATATTAAAACATACCAATAAAAAATATATAAATATCATTATATATCTCCATATAAAACTTAAATATATCAATATGTAAAAACACTTGAATAATAATAATAATAATAATAATATGTGTCAATATTGATCATACTTAGAATTGGGGTAAAAAATGCATTTGATTTGGCAACAAAAAGATTTTCAATCTGATATTGATTTTATATTATTTCATCAAAAAGATAATACACCAAACTGGTGGCAAAAAAGACTGTTTGAAGCCTACTCAGATTTAGATTATGAATACGCAAAATCTTTATCAGAATCCGAACGATTTGAATATATTACAAAAAAGATGAAAATTCAGAAAGAGAATAAACAGACAACAATAAACAATTCCATTAAAATGTTTCAAAACTTTTGGACCGAACAAATTTCCAATAAACTAAATCTTGCATATAAAGATGCATTTGATAATGATTGTACGAACATATTAAACGATATGTCAGCCAATATTGGTTTAAACCCAATTTGTCCACGTGACATATCCCAACATTGTTTTGATATTTATCACTATTTTGAAGTTAAATATGCAGTGTCCGTTGCTTTACACGAAATAACGCATTTTGTTTGGTTTTATTTTTGGCAAAAACATTTTCAAGATGATTCTATTGAATACGATGCCCCACATTTAAAATGGTTATTATCTGAAATAGTTGTTGAAACAATTATCAGAAATTCAAAAATAAATGATTTAGTTGAACAACCAAAAGATATCGCATATTCTTATTTTTATGATATAACTATAAACAATGAATATATATTTGATACAATGAAAAGACTGTATTCAAAACGTAAGGATATTTATGATTTTATGGAAAAATCATTTGATTGGATAAAACAAAACGAAACGGAATTACGTGAAAAAATTGCAATTGCTGAAAAGTGATAGGAAATTAAATTCCTATCACTTTTCTTTATTAAAATTTGATTCTTATTTTTTTACATACAGGAATAATTATATTTACTCTGATATTCCTGCAAAGATAATATTTTCGAATCCGGCAACCTATAAAATACCCGTGATTTTAGCGTTAATATTTGTTTAACCTCTTCTTTTGTTTTATTTATACAGACAATGTCAAATCCATACTCAAACACCAATTGACTCAAGCTCAAAGTCTGTGTGCTACGAACTCCCCCCCGTCCACTTAAAAAGTTTTTAACTTTGTTTTCTAAAAAAATTCCTATTTCTGGATTTTGACCATAACATACAAATAATAAATTACTTGCATTTTTCCATACTGCCAGACATAAAAAAACTCGTTTATCTTTAAAACACTCAGCCTTTTCCATATTAGTATCGTTAAAAGTTGCCCCCCAAGAAGACGCCACAAAACTAGCAGATTTTACTTCCAAAAAAACGTCTATTTCTTTATCCAACTTACAATCAAAACCATGCTTATCCGTATTTACCAAATTATATCCTAAATAATGCCCTGCAATAGAATCTCTTAATTCATTAATGAATGTATCTGTATCTTCTTTATGATATTTATTTTGAACGTTAGCAACCTCTTCTAAAACTTCATGCCCTTCAATTAAAAAATTTGTATTAATTTGTTTAAAATTACCTTTTTGGAGTAGTGCTATATTAGACATTTAAAACTCCTTAATTTCAAAATCTGTATCCAAACCATTTAATTTTAAAAATGTATTTAATCTTAGTATTAAGATATCTACAACTGTTGGGTTCTTTATTCCAATTTTTGTTAAAACCGAATATACAGACGTATTTTTTGAGACATGTTCTTTTTGCTGTATTAAACAGAATGTGTGATTTTTATTATCTTCCATATTTATCTCATATACTGCTTGACCAGTAGTGCCGCTACCTGCATAAAAATCTAAAATTTTTCCATCATCATGAACAATTGCTCTGATTAAAAATTTTATAAGTTCAACTGGTTTTGGTGTATCAAATATTCCAGGCAATCCCAATTTTTTTAAATCATTTGTTCCTTGTCTAGAATAAAAATTCAGTATGGATGGGACATTATCAACAGATTCTTCTAAATATTGAATTTCATATGGACGGCCTTGTTTAAAGCATAATCTATTTTGATTATATAACTTAATAATTTTATCTTTTGAAGACCATCCTCTTGTTTTTAATGCAGGCAAAAATAAATTTATTTGTTCTATTATCAAAGGACATGGAGTGGACGGGGTAGACAAATCTTTTGCAAAATATACCCGTCCTTTTTCATCAACATTTGAATAATTTTTTATCCAAGTTATATTTCTTTCTATTGCATATTTATTAATTAATTTTTTTAATAAATTAGTTGCTTCTTGTTTACCATGTTTGAAAGTCACCGATACTTTTTGAATGATATTTTGTATCATTTCGTTATCTTCAGGTATACTAATTCTTTTAATGAAAAATTCTGGCAACTTTTTTCTATTTTTTGCAAATACTACTATATACTCATGAATAACGTTTATATGTTTAGCATTACTACGCTGAGATTGTTTTGTAATAAATGTTCCTACATAATTTTCTTTTTCATACACCGAATGACATACATTTAAAAGATTTGCTAATTCATTATCATCTATACTAATACATATAACACCCGTATTTTTTAAAACCCTTTTAGCTAAAGTCAATCTTATAGCAATATCATCCGTCCACTTACTATTTGTATCGTTATAAGAAAATTTATTACTCGTATTATATGGCGGATCTATATAAATAAAATCTATGCTATCGGCATCCAATTTTTTGAGAATTTCCGCATTATCACCTATAAATACTTTATGATTTGATATTAATTCTGTCATATTTAAAACCACCGTTTTTTGTATTAAACAAAAAACCACCAATATTTTTGGTGGTTGGAGGTTCAGAACTATAAAACAGTATAGCGTGCTTATTCAATATATTCGCACCCCTCCAACCCGGTGTTGGAGGTATTTTTCGTTCCCACGAACGCTGTTTTCCGAGGTTCTGACGCCTCAACAACGGAACACCCGCTGTCATTATCATCATAACATAAAAAAAATTGTTATGTGTATTTATTTTTTATATTTATGTAAAAACAAATCAAATAGACATGATATTAAAAATTCAAACAAAAAACCGCCTTATCAGGCGGTCTTATTTTGGTGGGAGTGGTAGGAGTCGAACCTACTCAAGCATAGCTAACAGATTTACAGTCTGCCCCGGCTCTCCGACTCCGGCGCACGCCCAATCTTCCAGAACACTTTTCCGTTCATGTTCATGGTGCGGGCAGCGGGAATCGAACCCGCATTTCAAGCTTGGAAGGCTTGCATACTAGCCTTTGTACTATGCCCGCAACAAATTCAAGGCCTGTTGATTATATAATCATTTTTTTAAAAACGCAAGCCTTTCTTTAACTTTTTAAAATTTGTTTAATGAATTATGACATTGTTCACTGCCATCGACCATTTTACAGCAACCAAATTTTCCATTACCTAAATCTTTGAATTTTTCACCATCACAACATCCGAATTTATTTGGCTTATCACCATTTTCACACAATCCCGCTGCTGTATTCGCAGCAGCCTTGGCTTTTATTTCCTCAACAGATTCTATTTTTTCATTATCTACGGCTTCTTTTTTATCTGCGTTTGCATCTTGTACTGGTTTTAACAAAAATTCATATACACCCAACACTTCATCTGATGCGACTTGTTTATCAATGCAATATTTTTTATGCCAATCTTCCAGCGTTGTTTTATTGTTTATATCGGTTTCAGATTTTATAAAATCTGGTAATAAAGCACATATTTTTTCCTGTCGTACCATAGATTCTGCTGATTGTTTTACATTCGCATTTGGCACTTCATCTTTATCTTTGGTAACAACTACATGTCCATTTCGATTAATCGCCGCCCGATTTCCCGCACGCATTGTGCAATTTTTTCTATGGCGTGCCTGCATATCCGCCAAACGAGACGTTTCCGAATCATTCGGTTCTGTAATTCCACGCAAACGTGTAATTTCTGCATTAATTTCATCACAAGACATACGAACCGATACATTTTGTTCAACGTCAACAACCGTATCATCCGTTATTTCTGCATCCGTGGTATCGATACTTTCTGCTTCATCAGCAAATG
Source organism: Candidatus Enterousia sp. (assembly GCA_045643525.1). Taxonomy (GTDB): domain Bacteria; phylum Pseudomonadota; class Alphaproteobacteria; order Rs-D84; family Rs-D84; genus Enterousia. Next base: position 4,152 of record JAZUKY010000088.1, read on the forward strand.
TTGTTGAAATTATACAAACAACCAATATGCTCTGAAATACAAACTTTATTGCCTTATTCATTTATAACCTTTTCCATTGTTAAAATAAAATCTATTGCAGGCTCTGTTAATTTTTGCATTTTATTCAAAACATCACGGGCCGCATCACGCATTTGTAATTTTTTATATGTATCTATTATAATTTCGACATTTTGTTCCGATGATAATTCATGTTTATCCATTAAAGCCGATGCAATTTCCAATTGATTCAATGCATTTAATTTATTTTTTTCCGCATTTTCTGGACATCCACGTTCGGCCATCGTACTGTATACATCTGCATTATGTAAATAATTGCTTGCCCAATTTGAATTTTCTAACCGATACGATAAATTACGTTCAATTTCTTCACATGGACGAATATTTATCTTATATTCTATTTTTTTTCCATTTAATGCATTGGCAATTTCTTTTTCTGTTTCTGCCATTTCCCGATATTTACCGGTATTTTCTGGGCAACCATATTCTGCCAATTCTGAATACACATTACTGTTTCCAATATGTGATTCTGGGTTTGAAGAATCCGATGGTGACAAATAAGCTAATCTAATATTTTCTATTTGTGCACATGCACGTGTATCAGATTTTTCTGATAATTTTGTTTCAGAATCAGACAAAACATGACCACGACAATTTCGTTCGTATATCAATTGCCATTTTTCTAAATTATCAATATCCGATTTTTTTATCGCAGTGTTAATTTTTTCTGAAATTGTATCGCACTCTGCCTGCGACATACGCATACGTTTTACATCATGTTTTTGCAAAGATATACCAACCATAAAACCACTGGCAAACAATCCCCCCAGTGCCACAACCGCATAAATCTTTTGATGTGTATTATTATTTTTTACCATTTTCTCTCTCCACACATTGTGATATTATTATATCACAAATCCGTCTTGGATTGTAATTTTTCTATCCGCCCGTTCTGCCAATCCCATATCATGGGTAACAAACAACATCGCCATGTTATTTTTACGAACCAATTCCAACAACATATCAAATACCGCCGTTGCATGTGCAGGATCCAAACTGCCGGTTGGTTCGTCTGCCAATAAAATTTCCGGATTATTTGCCAATGCACGTGCAACGGCTGTACGTTGCTGTTCACCGCCGGACATTTGTCCAGGCAAATGCGACATGCGATGTACAACCCCTGTTGCACGCATTAAATGCATTGCACGTGAATTTGCAACATCAATTCCTATACCATTTGCCAACATTGGTAATACAACATTCTCTAATGCGGTAAAATCGGATAACAAATTATGTCGTTGGTATACAAATCCGATTTTTTTACGACGCATCATTGTACGCATTTCATCGTCCATTTTATGTACAGGTGTTCCGTCTAATAAAATACTGCCACTGGTTGGTTTATCCAACAATCCGACACACTGTAACAATGTGGATTTACCACTGCCCGATTGTCCAACTAATGCTATAATTTCACCACGATGCAAATCAAAACCACCGCCACGTAAAATTTGTAATGGTTGCCCCCCCTCAATAAATGTTTTGTTTATATCACGTACAGACAAAATTGCTGTATCGTTTCGCACCTGAGATAATGAATCCAATATATTTGCCATAATTCCTGTACCTTATTTATTCATTTCGCAACACATCAACCGGATCTGTATTCGACGCCTTCCATGCGGGATACAATGTTGCTAAAAACGCCAATGCAACCGCCAAAATCGCAATTCCAACAATTTGTATTGGTACCAATTTTGATGGTAATTCCGACAAATAATACAAATCTGCTGGGAATAAATCTCGTCCCGTCAACCATTGAAAAAAATGACGAATTGGTTCAATATAAGTTGCAATAAGAACACCAAAAAATGTTCCTAATACTGCCCCAATCAGACCAATACTGGTACCAGACAAAATAAATATTTTCATCATGGAGCGTCGTGAAACACCAAATGTACGCAACACAGCAATATCACGCGATTTATCTTTGACCAACATAACCAAACTGGACACAATATTAAACGCCGCCACAATGACTATCAACAGTAATATCAAAAACATCACATTGGATTCAACCTGTAATGCCCCCACAAATCCACGATTTAAATCACGCCAATCACGAATTATAAAACCATCTGGCAATAAATGTGTCAAACTGTTCACAACTGCACGTGTATCTTCGGGATTTTGCAAAAACAAATCAATATGTGTAACCGCATCTGAAATATTCAAATATTTTTGTGCCGTTTCTAATGGCATAAAAATATATCCAGAATCATATTCATACATTCCCATAAAAAACGATGACATAACTGGATACGCCATAATCCTTGGCATTGTACCAAATGGTGTGGGCGTTGCACCATTAGCAGATATCAAAGATATCTTGTCCCCCATTGTAACACCCAAATTACGTGTCAAAGTTGCACCCGCAACCAATTGTCCATCGGAAATTTTATCCAATGGCTGTCCATAAACACGTGCCGTTGTGGCAACATTACTTAACAAATCAGACATACGAATTCCACGTATCATGGCACCGGTATTATTTCCACGTGCAGATGCCATAACCTGTCCCTCTGCAATTGGAACTATTGCAATTGCATTTGCAGTAACTATTTTATTTTGTCGCATTTTATCTATCAAAAAATCATAATCTTTAATTGCCCCATCCTGATGATAAATGACAACATGACCATTCATACCAACAATACGCGACAATAATGTTTCATGGAAGCCCCCCATAACAGACATTACAACTATTAATGTTGCAACTCCTAACATAATACCTATTAATGATACCCATGAAATAACCGAGCCAAAACCACGTCTTTTGGCGGCTAAATATCTAAATGCTATTTTACGTTCCAATTTTGAAAACATAACTTTTATACCCCTTATTCATTTAAAAATGCACGCAACGCATCACCAACCAAGGGTGTTGCACCTGTTTTTTGTGTATCAGATTCAACAATCGATATTACCCGTGGCGACATAAATACAACCAATTCAGCAAACGGGTTTATTAATGTTTCTGGTGTCGTAACAAAAGAATGTGTCGGAATACCAACTATTACATAATTATCCCCTATACTGGTTGGGATATCAAAAGATGCCAATTCACCATTGCTGGTACGTAACACTATTTTTGCATCAATTTTTTTACGTGTTCCAAAATCGCCATATTTAGCAGTCGCACCTATAATTAAATCTGTTTCCAAACGATCTTCTTTGCTACATTGCCCGATATCAAAACGCGATTGCCAACCATTTGGAATAACAAATTGTCCCTGCGAGATTAAAACAACATTTGCTTGTTGTGATATAAATTCTTGTAATGTTTTTGTATTAATCTCTGGTCCAACAACCAATGTTCGCCCCACAACGCCCGGAATAGACATTCTTACATTTTTATCACCAAATGCTGGCAATAAATTCATCCACACAATCGGATTATCTGTACGTGGATATACACGGTATACATCTATATCCCAGGCAATCATATATTTTTTTGCCGCAACATCAGATATTATTTTGGAAATTTCACGTTCTGTTTGATAATTACCCTCAAAGACAACCGTTTTATCATGCCAATCAACCAA